>CALBDV010000650.1 GCA_937927565.1 uncultured Holophagales bacterium | reverse complement strand
ATGGTGGGGGCGGAGCCTTTCGACATAGGCGCCGAATTTAGCAGGCGCCGGGCCGAACGCCCCTTCGGGCTGCCGCCGCTACCGCCCGCGGATCCGGAAAGCCTGGATGACCGTGAGCGACTGGGAGATCCGGAGGAGCCTCCGGTTCTTCTTCTGGCTGGCGTCCGCGTCGTCGGGAGGGACGACCGTACCGCGGGTCTCTCGCGCGGCCCGTTCGAGCTCGGTCTGGAGCGCGGCGAGCTCGTGCGTCTCGAACTTCTTCAGCATCACGCTGTTGAGGGTCAGGTAACCCTCGGCCACGTCGGCGGCGGTCTTCCAGGCGGGAGCAGCCATCAGGCGGGCAGGATGCGCCCCGGGCGCCCGGCCCGTCAACGCCCGCGTGCTAGATTCCTCCCGTCCGCGCGCGGCCCCCCACCGTAGTGCGTCCGAGGAGGCGTTTCGTGGCTTTTCAGGGTGTCGATTTCTTCCAGCTCGACGGGCTCCTTTCCGACGAGGAGAGGGCCGTGCGAGACCTCGTACGCGACTTCGTCGACAACGAGGTCCTGCCGATCATCGAGGAGTGCGCGTACGAGGGACGATTCCCCCTCGAGCTCGTCCCGAAAATGGCTGCCCTGAACCTCTTCGGACCGACGATCTCCGAGTACGGCCTGCCCGGCCTGTCGAACGTGGCCTACGGGCTCATCACCCAGGAGCTCGAGAGGGGCGATTCCGGAATCCGGTCGTTCGCGTCCGTCCAGTCGTCCCTCGTCATGTACCCGATCTGGAAGTACGGCTCGAAGGAGCAGAAGGACCGCTGGATCCCGGCGCTCGCCAGGGGGGAGGCGATCGGCTGCTTCGGTCTCACCGAGCCCGACTTCGGCTCCAACCCCGGCGGCATGCGCACCGTTGCGAAGAAGGACGGCGACAGCTGGGTTCTGAACGGCGCCAAGGCGTGGATCACGAACGGCTCGATCGCCGACGTGGCCGTCGTCTGGGCGAAGGTCGGCGGGTACGAGGGAAGGATCCACGGCTTCCTCGTCGAGAAGGGGACGAAGGGGTTCACGACGTCCGAGCACAGGATGAAGATGTCGCTGCGGGCCGCCGTCACCTCGCAGCTCGCCTTCGAGGACTGCCGAATCCCGGAGGAGAACGTCCTGCCCGGGGTCGACGGTCTCAAGGGGCCGCTTTCCTGCCTGACGCAGGCCCGCTACGGCATCTCGTGGGGAGGGATCGGCTCCGCGATGGCGACCTACACCTGCGCCCTCGACTACGCCAAGAGCCGCAAGCAGTTCATGGACCGGCCGATCGCCTCCCACCAGATGGTCCAGGAGAAGCTCGCCTTCATGATCACCGAGATCACGAAGGGGCAGCTCCTCTCCCTCCAGCTGGGCCGGATGAAGGACGCCGGGACGATGAAGCCCGAGCACGTCTCCATGGCCAAGAGGAACAACGTGTGGGTCGCCCGCGAGTGCGCCAGGCTGGCCCGCGAGATCCTGGGAGCGAACGGGATCGTCGGCGAATACCCCGTGTTCCGCCACCTGGCGAACATCGAATCCGTCTTCACCTACGAGGGGACCCACGACATCCACACGCTCGTCCTGGGTCAGGCCGTCACCGGGATTCCCGCCTACAACCCCCCCGCCGAATAGTCCGGCGCTTCCCCTTCCGGGACGGGCCTCTCAGACGGTCCGTTCCGGAAGGCACCCCGGAACGCCGCTGTCCCCTTAGAATGCCGTACGGATGGCCATCACCGGGAACCTCCGGACGATGCAGTTGTCGGAGCTGCTCCAATGGCTCTCCATGGGGCAGAAGACAGGTACGCTGGCCATTCGGGGCGGCTCGGGAGAGAAGCGGGTTTACTTCCAGAACGGGCGGATCATCTCCTCCTCCTCGACCATCGAACGCGAGTACCTGGGCCACTTCCTCGTCTCCTACGGCTACATCACCGAGGAGGAGCTGACCAAGGCGATGGAGGTCCAGGAGGAGTCGAAGATCCTCCTGGGGAAGATCCTCGTGATGATCGGAGCGATCGCCGAGGAGGACCTCGTCGAGCTGATCCGCATCAAGGCCTGCGAGACGATCTTCGACATCTTCCTCTGGCCGGAAGGCGCCTTCCACTTCATCGACGGCGAGATTCCCCAGCGCCCGATGATCCCGATCGCCATCGACGTGACTGGGATCGTGATGGAAGGGCTTCGCCGGTACGACGAGTGGCAGCGGCTCAAGGAACGGATCGTCTCGATGCGCGACGTCCCGTCCGTGGTCGCACCCGTCGCGGTCGAGAACCTCGGCGAGCCGCAACGGATCATCCTCCGCGCAATCGACGGCGTCCGCTCGCTGGCGGAGATCGCGGAGGCGACACACAATCCCGATTTCCCGGTCGCCAAGCTCGTTTTCGACCTGCTGGAGAGCGGGCATCTCGACCTCTCCTCCGGCTTCGCCCCTCCCCGAAGCTCGGAGCTGACGCCGGAGGATCCCTACGAGACGGTTTTCGCGGAAGCGGCGACGCCCCACTTCGAGGGAGTCCTCGACACCGCGGACGAGCTGAATATCCCGCCGCCTCCGGACGGCCGGCCAGCGCCCCCGAAGGACTTCACCCGGTTCCTGCGGCGCGGCCCCGACAGCGGCACTCACTCGGCGCGAGCACAGGGACCTCTCACGACGTCGATGGCGGCCCCGGTGGCCGCCCCACCGCCCGCGCCTCCCCCGTCGACGAGCTTCATGCCTGCCCCGCCCGTGTCTGCGCCCGTGCGGCCGCCGGCGACCGGCTCACTCCAGACGACGGACCGGGCGGCCTCCTCCTTCCTCGAGATGGGGGCACCTCCCTCTTCCGTCCCCTGGCCTCCCGCCCCGCCGCCCTCCAGCGCATTCCGGTCGACCGCGTCCGCCCCGGCGCCCCCGGCGTCCGTCTCTTTCAGAACCTCGCAGTCGCCTCCGCCATCCCCTCCGCCCTCGCAGGGAGGCCTTCCGGCCCCTCCGTCCGCGAGTCCCTCGAGCTCGATCGCCGTCTCGGCCATCCCGTCGCTGACACGGCCGATGGAAGAGCTGATGTCGTGGTCGTTCACGCCGAACGAGGCGTTCATCCTCTCCCGGATCAACGGCCTGTGGGACGTCCGTTCCATCGCGAAGATCAGCCCCTTCCCGGAGGGGGAGGTCCGCAGGGTCTTCGAGAAGCTGCACGACGGCGGACTCATCCGCTGGCGTTGACGGACGCGAGAGGCTTACGGTGGATCTCCCTCCGCTCCAGGCTCTCGTGGCTCCCGCCCTCGTGGCTGGCGGCGCGTTCGCGGCGTTCCAGGTGTGGCGGCGTTTCTCCGAGCGCGAGGCCGCGACGCGGGAACGGAGGGCCGCCTCGGAGCGCGAAGCGCTCCTCCTCGAGGATCAGGCCCTGCGCGCACGCCTCCACACGGCGGGCGAGGCGCTCCGCCTCCGCGCCGAGGCGCTCCACCGGATCCTCAGCGCATCCACGGAGCTCAAGGCGCACCTCCCCGTGGAGGCCGTCCTCGCCAACATCGTCCGGGCTGCTTCGGCGAGCCTCGGCTACCAGCAGGTTCTCCTCTCCGTGCACGACCGTGCCGACGGAGTCCTCGTCCCACGCGCCCAGGTCGGACTCTCCGATGAATGGCCGAAGCTCGAGCCTCTTCGCCTCCCGTCGGAGCGGATCGCCGGGACGGCCGCCGGAGCAGACGGACCTGCCCCGCTCGCTTCCATTCTCCCCGGCTCGATTCACGGCGACGTCATCTCCGTGGCCCTCGTCGCGGGCGACCAGCTCGTCGGCCTTCTCGAGCTGGCCGGCCCCGACGGGAACGCCGTCACCGAGGACGACCGGGTCGTCCTGGAGCTCTTCGCCAGCCAGGCGGTCAACGCAATTCGCCTCGCCCGGGCCCACGAGACGACGCGAATCGGCTCGCTCCGCGACCCGCTGACCGGGGTCGCGAACCACGGGCACTTCCAGGAGACCCTCTACCGGGAAGTGACGCGCCACGAAAGGAGCGGAGAGCGGCTCGTCCTCCTGATGGTGGACCTCGACGACTTCAAGGCGGTCAACGACCGGTACGGCCACCCCGCTGGCGACACCGTTCTGAAGGCCGTCGTCGCCCGCCTCCTCACCTCGGTGCGCGAGATGGACACCGTTTCCCGCTACGGCGGGGAGGAGTTCTCGATCATCCTTCCTCAGACCGACGCCACGAGCGGCCTTCGCGTCGCGGAACGGCTTCGGGCGGCGGTCGCCGCCTCGCCCCTTCAGGCCGGGCTCCCCGAACCGCTTCCGCTCACCGTTTCGATCGGCCTCGCCGTCTATCCCGACGACGCGACCTCGAAGGGCGGCCTCGTCGAGTGTGCCGACAAGGCCCTTTACGCTGCAAAGAGGACCGGGAAGAACCGGGTCGTACGGTTCACGAAAGTGCCGGCGACCACCGAGTCGCTCCTCACCGGCCTGAGCTGAGCAGGGACCGGCGAGTCACCGCCGGGCAGTCGGCTACTGCAAAGCGCAGGGGCCAGGACGCGGCCTCGCCCGCGTAGTCCACACCGACGCGCGGCCCCGACAGGACCTTCCGCAGTACCGAAGGGAGCGGAAGGAGAAGCTCGAGCTCGGGACCCGAGAGTGGAGTGCCAGAAAGCTCCCGGCCGACCGACAGCAGCCGACAGAGCCGCCCCGGGCCGGAAGCCGCCAGCAGGTCGCGGCGGGACACCTCTCGCCCTTCCCACCACTCCACCGGGACGGCCGCTCGCAACAGGACGGCCTCGGGGACTCCCGCCTCGCCCGTGACGACGTTGAGGCAGTCGTGCATCCCGTAGACCCTGTATACATACGCGTGGCCTGGCGGGCCCCACATCGGAGCGACACGCGCCGTTCTTCGGCCATTCCACGTGTGAGCCGCAGGATCGGCGATGCCGAGATAGGCCTCGGTCTCCACGATGACGGCCGTCCGCGTCGGGAGACCCGGCAGGCGCCGGACGAGCCGGCACCCCAGGAGAGCGCGCGCCAGGTCCTCGGTACGTCTCGCCCAGAAGGCCTTCGGGGGCCGTGCGGCTTGTCGTGCTCGCACCACACCGCTATTCTCGCTGACGACCATGCCAGGCCACGTTCCGCAGCCCGCAGGCGGCTGCTCGGTCCTCGTCACCGGCGGTGCCGGGTTCATCGGTTCCCACCTCGCCGACGCCCTCCTCGCACTGGGCCATCGCGTCGTCGTCCTCGACGACCTCTCGACGGGCGACGTGCGCCGGATCCCTCCGGAAGTGCGCTTCGTGAAGGGGGACATCCGGGATCCCGGGCTCGACGCGCTGCTCCTCGATGAGAAAGTCGACACGGTCTTCCACCTCGCCGCCCAGGTCGACGTGAGGAGATCGGTCGACGACCCCGTCTTCGACGCCGAGGTGAACGTCCTCGGGACGATCCGCGTCGCGCAGGCATCCGCCCTCGCGGGCGTCGCCCAGGTCGTCTTCTCCTCGAGCGGCGGGGCGATCTACGGCGACCCCGTCGGCGAGAAGGCCGACGAGGAGCACCCCCTCAACCCCTGCTCGGCCTACGGCGTCGCCAAGCTGGCAGGCGAGAAGTACCTCGCCGCCCTCGCCCCGGACGCAGGCTATCGACTCACGATCCTGCGCTACGCGAACGTCTACGGCCCCCGGCAGGACGGGCGCGGCGAGGCCGGCGTCATCGGCATCTGGATGAACCGCCTCCTGTCGGGCCAGGACGCCGTCGTAAACGGCGACGGAGGGCAGACGCGCGACTTCGTTCACGTCGCCGATGTCGTGGCGGCGAACCAGGCGGCCTTCCTCCACCGTGTCCCGGGGGTCTTCAACGTCGGGACAGGCGTCGAAACGAGCCTGAAGGAGCTCTACCGCCTCGTCGTCAGCGCCTGCGGGACCGACGCTCCTCCGCGCTTCGGCCCCGCCAGGCCCGGCGAGCAGCGAAGGAGCGTCCTGGACCCCTCGCGGGCGCAGACCGCCCTCGGCCTGGCCGAGGTCGTCCCGCTGGCCGAGGGGATGCGGGCCACCTCGGAGTGGTTCCGTCTCCACCGGGCCCAGCAGGGCCTCGGCTGACGGTCGTCAGGAAGCGATCGGGGGCGAGAGCGTCGGCGCGGGAACGCGGGGCAGGGCCCCGTCCCGAGGCCGCCCGGTCCGCCGGATCACGACGACCGTCCGGTCGTCCTCCGCCGGCCGTCCCGCGCTGAAGTCACTCACCGCCGACATGACCTTCTCCGCGGTCTCCTTTGCCGACCGCTTCCTGTAGTCGAGGAGGATTCGACGGACCCGGTCCAGACCGAACTCGCGTCCCCTCTGGTCGTGGGCCTCGACGATGCCGTCGGTGTAGAGGAAGAAGAGGTCGCCCGGCTCCATCTTCACGGCCCGGCGCGTGTACGGGGCGTTCGGGGACGGACCGAGGACCATGCCGGTCGACTCCATCTCGGTGAAGCTCCTGGTCCGGGCGTGGAGGTGGAGCGGCCCGGGGTGGCCCGCGTTGGCGTAGATGATCTCGCCGTTCGCCTCGAACTCGCCGTAGAACAGGGACACGAACTTCGTGGAGAGACGGCTCTTGTTCAGGATCCGGTTCAGTCTCTCGATGACGCGCGCGATCTTCAGGTCGCCGCCGATTCCCATCCTCAGGCCCACGTAGACGTCGCGCACGAGGAGAGCCGCGAGGAGCCCGTGCCCCGACGCATCCGCGATCGCCGCTCCGAAGCCGTCGGGACCGAGCTTCAGGAAGTCGTAGAAGTCTCCCCCCACGGCATCGGCGGGTGCCGTCAGCGCGTGGACCTCGTAGTCGCCGACCTCTGGGAACGTCCGCGGGAGGATCGATTGCTGGATGCGGCGGGCTTCCTCGAGAAGGCTCTCGAGCTTCTCGCTCCTCACCTTCGAATCGAGAACGGCGCGGATGATCCCGAGCGAGACGAGGAGGTCGTCGGCCGCGACGCGGGGGTGGACGTCGAAGGAGAGGATGAAAGCGCCGTCGCCGAACGAGACCGCCGCGAAGCGCGAGACTCCGAGGCGAGCCTCGAGCTCGCGGTCGACCGACGGGTCCTTCAGGTCGGCGAGGACGACCCCCTCTTCGAGGGCCCGGCGGATCGGCCCGTACGACCTCGGGACGGAGAGACCCTCGGGGACCTTCCGGGAGCGCCCGAACCCGCGCTTGAGGACGTAGTCGTCGTCTTCCAGCTGGTAGAGACGGCCCCCGATGATCCCGAGCTCGGAGCGGAAGTTGCCGACGACGGCTTCACCGACGGCGGCGACCGTAGAGACGACGTCGTCGCCCCCTTCGATGGCGGAAAGGGTCTTTTCGACGTTCTTGAGGAGTGATCGGTAGTCCATAGGCGAGCCGCCGACTATACGCCTCGCCCGAAGGCGCCGGCTCCGGCGCCCTTCAGCCCCAGCGGGCCAGCTCGGTGAGGATGCGATCCTGCCAGGCGTGGCCTCGCCCCTCGGAACACCCTCCGTTGGCCAGGAGGACGAACGCGTAGCGCTGCCCGCTCCGGGCTTCCACGTACCCGGCCAGGGTCACGACGCCCGCGACGTTCCCGGTCTTGGCGAAGACCTTCCCTCGCGTGTCCGGCCCCAGCATCCGGTAGCGCAGCGAACCGGCCATGTCGCCCGTCACGGCGAGGGTCGGCTCGAACTCCGGGAAATGCCTCCACCGAGTCGCGAGGGCCTGGAGAAAGTCGAGGTAGGCCGAGGCGCTCGATCGGTTCTCGCGCGAGCGGCCCGAGCCGTCGGCGATCCGGTATCGAGACGGGTCGAGACCCAGCGACCGGAGGAACTCGGTCACCTCGGACAGACCGCCCTTCCAGGTGCCGCTTCCGCGCCTCTCGGCGCCGAGGGTCTTCAGAGTCTGCTCGGCGAAGAACGACTGGGATCGCTTGTTGCAGACGGACAGGACCGGAAGGATCGGGGTCTCGTGGACGTGAAGAACCGGAAGCGACCTTCCGGCGGCGACCGCCTGGGTCCGGACCTCGGGAAGAGCGTCCACGCTGATCCCTTCTTCCTGCAGGACCCTCGTGAAGGCCGAGGCGAGGTAGAGGGGCGGGTCGACGACGGTGATGTCGCCCGACCAGGTCCTGCGCGAGCCGACCGCCCCCGAAGCGACGACCCGCGGGCTGCCCGCGCGCCTGGAGACGCCGACACTTGCGCCTCGTCCGCGATGCGTCGAGACCCGGCCGACGACCGACATCAGGAACGGCTGGGCCGGGTAGAACCCGAGGCTGGCCCTCCCGCCCGGACGGACGGCCCCCGTCACCCGGACCAGAACGACGTTGTCGTTGTACGAAAGGGCCGAGACGGGGGCCTGCCACCAGTGCTGCTCCTGGGCGGCCGGCCAGTGCGGGTGCGTTCTCTCGTCGTCGAAGAAGGACGTGTCCAGGAGCAGGCCGTCCCGTATCGAGCGGATGCCGCGCGCCGCGAGGGCCGCGGACCAGGGACGAAACACGGCCCACGGATCGTTCTCGTAGAGTCGCCCGGAGATCGCCGGATCGCCGCCCCCGCGGATCACGAGTCTCCCCGCCAGCGTCCCGTCAGGGAGGAGCTCACCGTCCTGGAGAAGAGCCGTTCGGAACCGATAGCCGGGGCCGAGCCGGTCCAGAGCGGCCGCAGTCGTGAAGAGCTTCGTCGTGGAAGCGAGGATCAGCTCGGTGTCGGCGTTCGTCGAGAGAATGGCCGGCTGCCCGATGGGAGCGATCGCCACGGCGACCTGCGAGCGATCACGAACCGGTCCTCGGCGGGCAACGGCGGCGAGCCGTTCGGAGAGAGTCATCTCCCGCGCGGTCCGGGAGGCCTTCAGCTTCCCGGGGTTCACCACCTTCTTCGTCGATGCGGCCTCGACAGGGCTGCAGATGGCCGCCAGCACCATCACAGTGGCGGTCGCGACCCACGCGCGACTGCGTTTACGCCCGTCCATCGTCACCGGGACCGATTGTAAGGGACGCCGTCCGTAGAATGCAGCGTGCCGATCCGGGTCGACCTCGCCGCCAGGACAGTGACGCTCTCTCCGGGCGCCCTCCTCGCCCCCGCCTCCCGCCGCATCGGGGACGGCCGGGGCGACTCGATGGAACGGCGGTGGATCGGCCAGGCCGTCCACCGCCGCGTCCTCTCGGAAGCGCTCGCCACGGTTCCCGGCTACGCCGTGGAGAAGGCGGTCCGCCTCACGTTTCCGGTCGACGGCTTCACGGCGATCCTCGAGGGACGCCTGGATGGCCGGTTCGAGGACGGGGACGGAACGGTCGTCGTCGACGAGGTGAAGTCGGTCCACTTCGCCGAGGAGCTGCCGCGCCTTCTCGGATCCCCACGCCTCGACCGCTTCGCGCGCCAGCTCCAGTGGTACCTGCTCGCCGTTTCGAGAACGGAGGGTCGTTCGGTCCGCGGACGGCTCGTCCTGGCCGACATCGAGACGGGTGATACGCGCCTCGTACCGGTCCCGCTGGACGCCGGCGAGGTCGAGGCGGACCTCGTGGAGAGAGTCCGGGCCGCTCTTGCGGAGTTCTTCGGAGAGCTCGCTCTCGCCGAGGCGAAGGCGGCCGAGGCGGACGAGCTCGTCTTCCCGTTCGGACGCTTCCGCCCGGGGCAACGCGAGATGACGGCCGCCGTGGCGCGGGCCGTGCGCGCCGGGGAGCAGCTCCTCGTCGAGGCCCCGACCGGGATCGGCAAGACCGCGGCGGCCCTCCTGCCGATGCTCGTCGAGGCGCTCCGGCGAGGGCGCAAGCTCTATGTCCTCACCTCGAAGACGACCCAGCAGGAGATCTTCCGCAAGACCCTGGAGGCGATCGCCTCCTCCTCGGCGCGCTCGGTCCGCCTCCGGGCCAAGGAGCGGATGTGCGCCAACGGGATCGTCCTCTGCCACGAGGACCACTGCGCGTACGCGAAGGACTACGCCGCCAAGCTCGAGGCGTCCGGTCTCGTCGACCGGCTCCTCGCCGTCGCCCCGCACCTGGAGCCCGACTTCATCTTCGAGGAGTCGCGGGCCGAGGAGGTCTGTCCGTTCGAGGTTTCGCTCGAGCTGGCAGAGAGGGCGGACGTCGTCCTCGGCGACTACAACTACGCATTCGACCCCGTCGTCGCGCTCTCGGGCCTGCGCGACCCGGCCTCCCTCGACGGAGCGCTCCTTCTCGTCGACGAGGTCCACAACCTCGTCGACCGCGGCCGGACCATCTGGTCTCCGGAGATCTCCGAAGCCGAGGTGCGGCGCCTCTCCGAGGTCATCGGCACGACGAGCCCGAAGACCGCCGCCGCGGCTCAGGAAGCCGCAGCGGAGGTTCTCGCCCTCGTCCACGAAGCGTGCGCGGGCCTGGGGCCTTCCTCCGACCCGTGGAACCCGCCGACCGAGCTCGTTCCACTCGACCTCGAGCGACTCGACGACGTCCGGCTCTCGATGGAGTCTCTCCTCGTCCGCCACCTCGCCGACCTGCGGAACGGCGCCGACCGCGTCCCGGACGACCCCGTCCTCGGTCTCTACTTTCTCTTCGCGGGTTTTCACGACGTGGCGCGCCGAGCCGCTCCGGCGGGCCGACTCGGCGAGGCGTTCGACCTCATCGCCTCCCGCGGGCCCGGCGGCGCACGCCTCGCGTTCCTCTGCAAGGACCCTTCGCGCCTCCTGGGCGAGACGTTCGACGCCGCCTTCGCGACCGTCGGCATGTCGGCGACGCTCAGCCCGCCCGAGTTCTACCGCGACCTCCTCGGCTTCGACCCCGACCGGACCTCGGTCCTTCTCCTCCCTTCCCCGTTTCCGCGCGAGAACCGCGTCGTCGTGATCGCGCCGAACGTGGACACGACCTGGAAGGGGCGGGGGGCGGCGATGCCGCAGATCGCCCGGCTCGTCGCGGAGATCGCCGAGGCCTGCCCCGGCAACGTCCTCGCCCTCTTCCCGTCGTATCGATTCGTCGACGACGCGCGGAGCCTTCTGCCTCCCCTGCCGGGTCACCGCGTCCTGCGTCCGTCGGACCGGTCCACCGAGCTGGAGAGGAACTCCGTTCTCGACGCGCTCCGGGAAGACGGCTCACGAATCCTCCTTCTGGCCGTCTCCGGCGGACCCTTCGCCGAAGGGGTCGATTACCCCGGGGCAATGCTCCACGGCGTCGTCGTCGTCTCCCCGGCCCTCCCGCAGGTCCGCTTCGAGCAGGAACGGATGCGGCTCTACTTCGAGGAGCGCTACGGCCGCGGGTTCGAGTACGCCTACGTCATTCCGGGGATGACGAGGGTCGTCCAGAGCGCGGGCAGGGTCATCCGGTCGGAGACCGACGTCGGCGTCATCGCCCTCGTCTGCCGCCGGTTCCTGCAGAACCCCTACCGGAAGTTCCTGCCCTCGCACTGGTACGACGACAGCCCGGGCGAGCTCGCCTGCCTCAGTCCGGGAGACTCCGTCCGCGCCTTCTTCGAGAGGGCCATCGTGACGCAGCCGGCGGTGTCCCGGGTCGCGTCCCCGTTGCTCCTGCCTGGGTCCGACAAAGGAAACGGCCCCGCACGACGGCGGGGCCGGAAGGTTCGGGGAGAGGCCTGAGCTTCAGCGGATGAGCGTGTTGTTGTTGACGATGAAGCGGCGGGTTCCCGCCGAGCGGTAGTTGCCGCGGCCGTCGATGACCTCCACGAGGAGGTCGTGCTCCGAGTTCGCGAGCTTGGTCGTGTCGAGGTAGAAGCGCCAGCGGGCGTTCGTCCTCTGCGGGTAGTTCGGGTACATCGCGGCGACGTCCGGGCTCGGAAGACCATACTCGGCGTAGTCGCGCCCCGTCACGGCGTCGATCTGCGCGATGCCGTCGATCAGGACCCGGACGCGGATCACGCCGTCCAGGTCGAGCGCCCAGCCGAAGACCGGGAAGATCCCTCCGATGAACTCGTAGTTCGACGGGTCGTCCACGTAGCCCAGCGGGGACGGATCGAGGTTCTGCGTGGCGCACTCGAGGTTCACCGGCAGCTCCTTGAGGAGCTTGACGTTGTCCTCCTTGTCGGCCGCCTTGACCTGGAGCATGTGGTTCCCTTCCTTGAAACCGAGGTCGGTCAGGAGGTAGCCCACGTCGACGGCGAAGAAGAACCCGGAATTGGCGGACTGCGGGAAGCCGGGATAGAAGACGTTCACGTCGGGACGGTAGAAGCCGTAGCAGTCGACGAGAGCGTTGTTCAGGTAGTACTCGCGCCGGCAGCCGAGCGTTCCGAACGCGCCGCGGCTGTCCTTGAGGACGACGCCGTCCATCTCGAGGAAGACGTGCGAGACACCGCCGCGCTCGGCGTAGATCGACGTGTCGAGGGCCCAGCCGGAGACGAACATGATGTACCGCGTATCGCGGATCTCGCCGCCGGAAGGCAGGCCGCCGGGGATGCTCAGGCAGTTTCCGAACCACGTCGCCTGGAGAAGCGGGTGCTCGACCTCCCCGAACGGCGGGAGACTGGGTGCGTTGTTGAACACCTGGAAGCGGCGGGTTCCGAGGAGGCCCTGCTGCCCCTGGTCGTCCGTCGCCTTGACGGTGAGCGTGTAGACGCCGTTCGTCAGGCGCGTCGAGTCGATGAAGATCACGAAACCGGAGTCCGTCGCGCCGGGCACGTTCGGGTAGTAGGCGGCGACGTCGGGGCGGTTCACCCCGAGGACGGCCTCGCGCTCGAGACGACCGTCGATGAGGACGTCGACGTGCTCCACGCGCCGGTCATCGAGCGCCCAGCCGGCGACTGCGAGAACCCCGCTGGCGTGGACGGACGAGTCGGGGAGCGGGACGTCGAGGACGCCGAACGGCGGCTGGTTCCGCGAGTTGTCGATCCGGATGGTCCGGGCGGCGAGGAAGTAGCAGCAGCCCGTGACGTCGGTGATCCGGACGTAGAGCTTGTGCGTTCCGTTCGAGTAGTTCGCCGCGCGGAACGACATCTCGAAGCCGGGAGCCCCGCCGGGCGTCCCCGCGTACTGCGGGAAGGCCTGCATGACGTCGGGGCGGGGCGTGTTGATGTTCGCGCCACCGGCCGGCGTGACGCGGTTCGCCTCGTCCGTACCATCGATGTAGAGATCGATGTTCGAGACGAGGTTCCCGTTCAACGCGAATCCGGCCACGCGGACGTACCCCGAGACGAGAGCTCCTTCCGCCGGGACCTCGATCGTCCCGGCGGTCTGTCCAGGACACCCTTCGGTCGGGCACTCCGCGAACGCGGGCGCGCCAAGCGTCAGGAGGACCGCCGCCATCACCGGAAGGACCAGAGCGTTGAGCTTCATCAGTCTTCCTCCCCAGGCTCACGAGGTCTCGGCTCGCGGTTTCCGGCCGCTACGCGGAGACGTCCGGGAACCAGGAACGTTCGATCTTTTGCAGCTGATTCTAGGAGGGGCCCAAAGCCCTGTCAATGCGAGGGTTCGGCGGATTCGGCCAGGACCCTGGCGTGGGCGAGCGCCCCTTCGGCGGTTCCGTCCGGGTCGTACCCCCCCTCGAGAACCGAAATGAGGCGTCCGGAAGCGAAGGTGTCCGCGGCCGCGGCGAGCGCCCGCGTCATCCGTTCATAGCCCTCCCCGGACAGGCCCATTCCGCCCAGCGGATCGCGGTGGTGGGCGTCGAAACCGGCGCTCACGAGGATCAGGTCAGGCCGGAAACGGCCGAGGAGGCCGTCCAGTGCCGACTCGAATCCCGCGGCGTAGGTCTCGTCTCCCGCACCGGCGCTGAGCGGGACGTTCACGGTCAGGCCGAGTCCCTTTCCGGAACCCGTTTCGTCCAGGCCCCCGGTCCCCGGATAGAAGGGGTAGCGGTGAACGGAAAGGTACGCGACGCTCCCGTCTTCCCAGAACGTCTCCTGCGTCCCGTTCCCGTGGTGGACGTCGAAATCGGCCACGAGCACCCGCCCGGCACCGTGCCGTCGCTGGGCGTCCCGGGCAGCCACGGCGACGGCGTTGAAGAAGCAGAAACCCATCGCCGCAGCAGCCCGGGCGTGGTGTCCGGGCGGTCGCGTCACGACGAAACCACGTCGCGCCGTTCCCGTCACCACGTCGTCGACCGCCGCGATCAGGAGTCCGACGGTCCGCTCGGCGACGTCGAAGGTCGATCGGGACATCGGGTTGTCCGGGGAGTCGAAGAGAGTGAATGGGAGGTCGGCCTCGTCCGGCCCGAGGGCGGCCGTGTCGCGGAACCGCTCGACATAGCCGGGGTCGTGGACGAGAGAGATCGAGGTCCGGGTCCGCTCCGGCGAAGGGGGCCGATGCATCGGGAATCCCCCCTCCTCGAGGGCTTTCACGACCGCGGCAATCCTCCCCGGCCCCTCGGGATGGAACGCCCCGGTCCCGTGCCGGAGGACGAGGGGGTCGTGGTAGAGACGCATCGGGGCCGTCACAGGACGTCTTTATACGACAGGGATCCTCAGGATCCGTGCATTACCATTCGTCCGTGACGAAGACCGCCGCGCACGCGCTCAGGATTGCCGTCTCCCTGGGGCTTGCGGCCCTTCTGCTCTGGCTCTTCTTCCGCAACCTCGACCTCGGGGAGCTGGCGAGGACCCTCTCGGCCGCCCACCCGGGCTGGCTCGTGCTCGCCCTGGCGATCACCTTCTTCAACTTCCCCTTCCGCTCGTGGCGGTGGACGAGGCTTCTCCACCACGTTCAGCACATCCCGCAACGCGAG
Source organism: uncultured Holophagales bacterium (assembly GCA_937927565.1). Lineage (GTDB taxonomy): Bacteria > Acidobacteriota > Thermoanaerobaculia > UBA5066 > UBA5066 > UBA5066. The sequence goes on along the minus strand of CALBDV010000650.1, from coordinate 22,843 downwards.
GCGTTCTCGGCGACCTGCATCGGATTTGCGGCGTCCGTCCTCCTCCCCGCCCGGGCCGGGGAGATCGTCCGGCCGGCCGTCCTCTCCCGCCGCACGGGCCTCCCCTTCGCCCCCGCCCTCGCCTCGATCGCCGTGGAGCGGCTCATCGACCTCGTCGCGGTCGTCCTCCTGTTCGTCGTCTACGCCGTCGGCGGATGGGCGCCGGCCGATCTCTCCGCGGAGGCTCACGGCCGGCTCGAGCTCCTCCGGCGTTCCGCGTTCCTCCTCGGCGCCGCAACGCTGGTCGTCTTCGCCGGTCTCGGCCTCCTGGCGGCCCGGCCGCACCTGGCCGACCGGGTCCTCGGTCCGCTCGAGCGCCGGCTCCCGACCCGGATCGCAGCCCGTGTCGTCGCACTCCTGCGTTCGTTCCTCGGCGGACTCGCCTCGATCCGCACGGGCAGCGACGTGGCCGTCATGAGCTCCTCCACGCTCGTCATGTGGCTCCTCAACGTCCTCCAGTTCTACTCGGTGGCGAGAGCGTTCGAGGTGGTCCTGCCGTTTCCGGCGTTCTTCTTCGTTCTGACCTGGGGCGTCCTCGGCCTCGCCATCCCGACCCCGGGCGGTGTCGGCGGCTATCACACGGCCGTCGCCTATGCGCTGACCGGCTTCTACGGAATCGCCGCCGCGCCCGCGGCCGCCACGGCGCTCGTGACGCACGCCATCGCCTTCGTCCCGGTCACTCTCGCGGGCGTCGCGTTCCTCGCTGCCAGCGGACTGACGCTCCGGCGGCTCTCCGCAGGCGCCCCCAATGACCCCGGCCCGGGCGGGAGTAGTCTTTCCTCGTGAAATGTCCCTTCTGCGGCGGCGTCGCCGACAAGGTCGTCGATTCCCGCGAGAGCCGGGAAGGGGAGGTGATCCGCCGGCGGCGCGAGTGCCTCGCCTGCCAGCGGAGGTTCACGTCCTACGAGCGTGTCGAGGAAGCGCCGCTCGTCGTCGTCAAGAGCGACGGGAGGCGGGAGGAGTTCGATCGCGCGAAGATCCTCAGGGGCCTCCGCAGGGCCTGCGAGAAGCGACCGGTGGAGCCGTCCCGGCTCGAGGCCCTCTGCGACGAGGTGGAGGGCCTCTTCCCCACCCGCGAGCCGCGCGAGCTGAAGACAGGGGAGATCGGGGCCCACCTCATGGACCGCCTCAGGGAAGTCGACCAGGTCGCCTTCGTGAGATTCGCTTCCGTCTACAGGCGCTTCGAGGACGCGGGCGACTTCGTGGAGGAGGTCGAGACCCTTCTGTCCGACGCACGCGACCCCGCACGGAGGATCCGATGACGAAAGGACGCCCTCCGGCCCGCTGGGCCTTCAGCTACGGCGCAGGCGACCCGGGGGCACCCCCGCCCCACCTCCCCCCCGTCGACGTCGTCGAGCACGCCCACGGCTGGCGCCTCGTCTTCGAGATCCCGGGAACCGATCCCGAGACCGTGAGAGTCGACGTCGCCGGCAGGGTCGTCGCCGTCCGCGGCGAGAGGCGCCCGACCGAGCGGACGCACGGGACGTTCCTCTGCGTGGAACGGGCCGCCGGACCCTTCGAACGCGTCGTGGAGCTCCCGGACGAGCTCGACCCAGACGGCGCCGTCGCTTCGTACGCCGACGGCCTCCTGACTCTCGAGATTCCGCGCCGCCCTGCGATCCGGCACCGGTCGATTCCGATCCGGCCGGTCCGGAGCGGGGAGAAGAAGTGAACGGGATGGCGGACGAGACCGCGAACGCAGATTCCGTCCAGATCCCGGACCTTCTCCCGGTCCTTCCCCTGAAGGACGTCGTCCTCTTTCCTTACGTGATCGTCCCCCTCTCCGTGTCACGGGAGAAGTCGATCGCCGCGGTCGACACCGCCCTCGCCGAGCAGCGGATCCTCCTCCTCCTCGCCCAGAAGGACCCCTCCGTGGAGGAGCCCGGCCCGGCGGACCTCTACGAGACGGGAACGGCCGCCGCGGTGATGCGGATGCTCAAGCTTCCCGACGGCCGGATCCGCCTCCTCGTCCAGGGCCTCTCGCGGGTCCGCGTCGACGGCTACGTCCAGGAGAGCCCGTCGCTCCGCGCCAAGGCGGTGAGGATTCCGGAGCCCGAAGCCGCGCACTCCGCCACGGAAGAGGTCGAAGCGCTCCTGCGCGCCGTGAAGGAAGGCCTCGAGAAGGCCGTGGGTCTGGGCAAGACGATCTCGCCCGAGGTCATGCTCGTCGCCGCGGGACTCGACGACCCGGCCCGCCTCGCGGACCTCGCCGCCTCGAACCTCGACCTGAAGCTGGACGAGGCGCAGAAGATCCTCGAGACCCTCCCTGGCGTCGAGAGGCTGAAGGCCGTCCTCGAGATCCTGCGGCGCGAGATCCGCGTCCTGACCGTGCAGCAGGAGATCTCGGGGATGGCGCGGGGCGAGATCGACAAGAGCCAGCGCGAGTACTTCCTGAGGCAGCAGCTCAAGGCGATCCAGCAGGAGCTCGGCGTCACCGACGACGTCGCCGAGGAAGTCGACCAGTACCGCAAGAAGCTCGAGGGCAAGTCGCTCCCTCCCGAGGCCCGGGAGGAGGTCGACAAGCAGCTCAAGCGGCTGGAACGAAGCAACCCCGACTCGGCCGAGACGGCGATGATCCGGACGTTCCTCGACTGGATCACCGGTCTCCCCTGGGGCGTCTTCTCCCAGGACAACCTCGAGCTGGCGCGCGCCCGGACGATCCTCGACGAGGACCACCACGGCCTCGAGAAGCCCAAGGAGCGGATCCTCGAGTTCCTCGCGGTGAGGAAGCTCGCGCCCGACAGCAAGGGCCCGATCCTCTGCTTCGTGGGTCCTCCCGGCGTCGGGAAGACCTCGCTCGGGAAGTCGATCGCCCGCTCCCTCGACCGGAAGTTCATCCAGATGTCGCTGGGCGGCGTGCGCGACGAGGCCGAGATCCGGGGACACCGGCGAACGTACGTCGGAGCGCTCCCCGGCCGGATCGTCCAGGGAATCAACCAGGCCGCCACGTCCAACCCCGTCTTCATCCTCGACGAGGTCGACAAGATCGGCGCCGACTTCCGCGGAGACCCGTCCTCGGCGCTCCTCGAGGTCCTCGACCCCGAGCAGAACCGCGCCTTCCGCGACCACTACCTCGGCGTGCCGTACGACCTCTCGAAGGTCCTCTTCATCACGACCGCCAACGTTCTCGACACGATCCAGCCCGCATTCCTCGACCGGATGGAGGTCATCCGGCTCTCCGGATACACGCTCGAGGAGAAGCTCGCCATCGCGGAGCGGCACCTCGTCCCGAAGCAGCTGAAGGAGAACGGCCTGACGGCGAAGGGGCTCGCGTTTCCCGAGGACGCCCTCCGGACCGTGATCGAGGAATACACGCGTGAGGCGGGCCTCCGGAACCTCGAGAGGGAGATCGGGAGCTGCTGCCGGAAGGTCGCCGTACGGATCGCCTCCGGGGATGCCCGGGCCGTGAAGATGACGCCGGCTCTCGTGCGCGAGCTCCTCGGCGTGCCGAAGTTCCGCAGCGACGAGGCGCTGACCCGCGACGAGGTGGGTGCGGCGACGGGCCTCGCCTGGACCGCGGTCGGCGGCGACGTCCTGATCGTCGAGGCCCGCGCCCTGAAGGGAAAGGGGCGCTTGCAGCTCACGGGCCAGCTCGGCGACGTCATGAAGGAATCGGCCCAGGCGGCGCTCACGCTCCTGCGGTCGCGGGCGAAGGAGCTGGGCCTCTCCCCCGGGTTCTTCGAGACGCACGACGTCCACGTCCACGTCCCCGAGGGGGCGATCCCGAAGGACGGGCCGTCGGCCGGCGTGACGATGCTCACCGCGATGGTCTCCGCCTTCACCGGAACGCCCGTGAGGCGGGATCTCGCGATGACGGGCGAGATCACGCTCCGCGGCGAGGTGCTCCCGATCGGCGGCCTCAAAGAGAAGGCGCTCGCCGCCCGCCGCGCGGGCATCACGACGATCGTCCTCCCCTCCCGCAACGAGCGGGACCTCGCGGAGATCCCGGAAGACCTTCGCCGCGACCTGAAGTTCGTCTTCGTCGAACGCGCCGAGCAGGTCCTCGAGGCGGCGCTCGTTCGGCCCCGGAAGGTGCGGGCCGCAGAGCCCCGCCGGAAGAAGGCCACCCGGAGGAAGCCGGCATGAGAACGCTCCCGCCCGAGAACGATCTCCTGCGACGCTTCGAACGCCTCTTCTCCACGCGCCGCCGCGACGTGAAGGTGGGCGTCGGCGACGACGCCGCCGTCCTCGCCGCGCCCCCGACGCTGGCCGTATGCACGGACGCCCTCGTCGAGGGCGAGGACTTCACCTCCGGGACGGACCCCTACCTGGTCGGTCGCAAGGCGCTGAACGTCAACCTCTCCGATCTCGCAGCGATGGGGGCGACGCCCCTGCACGCGCTCCTGACGCTCGGCCTCCCGCGACAGACCCCGGAGGCCTGGCTCGACGAGTTCCTCGACGGGTTCCGGGCAGCCGCCCGCGATCACGCCGTCGCCATCGTGGGTGGAGATCTCTCCGCCTCCCTCGAGCGGTTTGCCTCCGTCACGGCGCTCGGACGTGTCCCCGCCGAGGGGCCGCTGCGCCGGGGCGGCGGGAGCCCCGGCGACGAGCTGTGGGTCTCCGGCACACTCGGTGCCGCCGCGGCGGGCCTGTCACTCGTCCTGCGCGGGTATCGCCGCGACCGGGACGGGAAGGTGACGGCGCCCAGAGGTCGTCGGGTGTCGCCCTCCCGGCGCGACGAGATCGCGCGCCTTCTCCGGCACCTCCTCGACCCCAGGCCGATGGTCGACCTCGGCCGGATGCTCGCGGAAGGAGGGATCGCGTCTGCGGCCATCGACCTCTCCGATGGGCTGGCCCGCGACCTTCACCGCCTCTGCCGCGCTTCCGGAACCGGTGCCGCCATCGACCGGGATTCGCTTCCGGTCGACTCCGGCCTCTCGACCCTGCCGGGCCTCCCCTCCGATCCGCTCGAGCTTTCTCTCTTCGGCGGCGAGGACTACGGCCTCCTCTTCGCCGTCCCGCCCCAGCGGCTCGGCGCGATGGGGAAGATCGCGGCCCGCTTCGCGGTCCGCAGGATCGGCCGGCTGGACGCGACGGCGAGGATCGTTCTCGCCGGGGGGGGCCAGCTCTCCCCGCTGCCGGACCGGGGCTTCGACCACTTCGCCAGGGACGCCGGGTGACGTTCCAGGGTCCGGGTCCTCAGGGATCCGGCGATCGCTCCGGCGACTCGTGGGAGACGCGGCCTCCGATCTCGCCCCTGCCGGCCGGGGACGGCTGGCTCGAGCGATTCAGGGCTCAGTTCCTCGAGATGCTCGGCCGGCACGACGAGCCGGAGAAAGTCGCCGCCTCCTTCGCGATCGGAGTCGCCATCGCCTTCACGCCTCTCCTCGGCTTCCACTGGATCATCGCGTTCTTCGTCGCGATCCTCCTGAAGCTCAACAAGCTCGACGTCTTCCTCGGAACGCTCGTCGTCAATCCCCTGACCCTCGGCCCCGTCAGCGCGGTGGCCCTGCCGCTCGGCCGGCTCATCGTCCACGCGCGGCAGGAGGCCGTGACCCACATGCCGTGGGGTGATCTCCTCCGGCCGTCCCTCTGGACGCAGGCGGGACCGATGATGAGGACGATCGGGATCCAGTGGGCGATCGGCATGTTCGCCCTATCGGTCCTGTTCGGCGCGCTCACGTACCTCACGCTGGTTCGAGTCCTTCGAAGCCGACGGGCGCGCGCGGCCGTGATCCCGCCCGACTTCGCAGACTGAGGCTCGCGAGGCTACGGGCGGGCCGCGGCCCGATACGCCTCGACGGCGGCTCGCACCTCGAGATTCCGCGGGGGGCTCCCGAAGCTCTTCTCGATCCGGGAAAGGACGGTCGACGCGATTCCCCGCGCCGTCGCCTCGCGGGTGCCGAGCTCCAGGAGAAGACGGGCGGGCTTCGGGTCGCGCGGGGCTCCGCGCACGGCGCGCCCGAGCTCGGCGGCGGCGGCGACGACGTTTCCGCGGGCCTCGTACCGTTCCGCCAGGAAGAGGCGTGCGTCGCGCCAGCCGGGCGCCGCCACGAGTGCCCGGCGTGCCTCGGACACCGCCTCCGATTCCCGCCCGAGGGCCGACAGGGTCTGCGCCAGGCCGGTGTGAGCGCGGGCGCTCCCGCCGTCCGCCGCGAGCGCTGCTCGCCAGGCCGCACGGGCCTCCTCGAGCCGGCCCAGGGTGTGGAGAAGCGCCGCTCGTTGGAGAACGAGCGGCACGGAGCGCGGAAGGCGCCGGAGCCCTGCAGCGCACGTCTGCTCCGCCTCGGCGAGCCGCCCCGATTCCTCTTCGGCCCGCGCGAGCCCCTGCCAGCCGATCTCGTAGTCCGGCTTGAGCGCCAGCGCCCGGTGATAGAGGGCCCTGGCGTCGTTCCACCGTGCCTCCTTCCGGGCCATGCGAGCAAGGAATGCCCACGCGTCGTAGTAGCGCGGGAAGAGCGCGACCGCCTTCTCGAGGCTCGCCCGGGTCGCCACCGTCTCACCGCGCCCCCCCGTCACGGACGCGACGTTGTACCAGGCGCGCGCGGAACGAGGGACCTTCGCGACCATCTCGTCGAAGAGCCGCTCGTCGTCGCGGAAGACCTCGTTCCGCGCAACGGTGGCGCCCGCGTACGTTGCGAGGAGGACGCAGAGGACGGCGGCCCGGAAGCCGCTCGAGAGGACGGGGAGCGCCGCGACGAGGCCGGCCGCCGCCGCGAGGAGTCCCGCCGATGGGAGATAGGCGAGGCGTTCGCCGTAGATGGTCCCGATGGGAAAGAAGACGTTCGACGTCGGGAGGATCGTCCCGAGAAAGAACGCGATTCCGAGGGAAACGAGGGGCTGCCGTCGCAGCGCCACCAGGGCTGCCGCCACGAGCCCGAGAACGGCGGCGAGGCCGGCGCCCGCCCGCGGATCGGAAAGAGACGTGACGAGATCGAGGGCGTGGGCCGAGTGGTCGGCAACGAGCCCGAGCGGAACGAACGTCTTCGCGACGTACCGGAGGAGAAGCCAGAGACCATTCGCCGCCCTGAGGAGATGCGGCAGCGGTGCGAGCGGGTTGTCGAGGTCGAAGAAGGCCTCCTTCTTCGAGACGAGCCCTCCCATGGCGAAGAGCCGGACTGCGGCGAGCGCCAGGATGGGAACGAGCAGGCCGGCGAAAGCGAGCCCCTTCCTCCGGAGCCTCGAGCCGAGCGGCTCGTCCGCGTCGCGCCGCAGGAGCTCTCCGAGAACGACGACGCCGGGAAGGACGACGGCGTTCTCCTTCGTGAAGACGGCGAGGAGGCACGCGACGAGAGCGCCCGCATACGGCCACGCGCCCAGGCGCGGCCCGTCCGTCGCCTGCCGGAAGAGGAGTGCGGAGAGGAAGACGAGCGACGCCACGAGGAGCTCGGCCCGTCCGACGATTCCCGTCACGGCCTCGACGTGGATCGGCACGACGGCGAAGAGCGCCGCCGCCGCGAGCGAAGGCCCGCGGGACATGCCGAGCGCGAGAAGCCACGCGGCGAGGAGAAGCGTCGTCCCGACGTGAAGGGCGACGTTCACGACGTGGAATGGCAGCGGGTCCGTTCCCGTCGTCCAGCGCTGGAGGGCGTACGTGAGAAGGACCACGGGCCTGTAGTTCTTCGCGGTCGACAACGGCCCGCCGAAGTAGTGCGACGTGAAGATCTCTCCCGCGTGGCCGGGCGAGGAGAGGCGGGGGTTGTCGCGGACGATGGCCTTGTCGTCGAACGTGAAGTCCGCTCGCAGCCCGTTCAGGAAGGGCAGGAACGCCAGGAGGGCGAGCGCGATCGCCGCCCGGCGCCCGAGCCGTCCCGGAGCGATGCTCACCGGGCCGCCCGCCGTGCGGCGAGCCGCTCCACCAGCGGTTCCCCGAGAGGAGGCAGCAAGAGGGATGCACCACGCGGGAGCGGGGGCGGGAGGGCACGCATCGGGGCGTCCGAGTCTAGTCGGTGATCGCCAGTCGCTTCATCTCGTAGAGGAGCGACTGCCGGGAGAGGCCGAGGAGGGCGGCCGCCCGCGTCCGGTTTCCCCCGGACTTCGCGAGCGCTTCGCGGATCACCTTCCTCTTCGCCTCGTCCACCGTTTCCCGGTACCAGCCCTTTCCCTCCGCCGGCGTCGCCGTCACGGCGCGAAGTGGATGGGGAAGGTGTCCCCGCTCCACCCGCTCCCCGGGTCCGGCGATCGCCTTCGCCGCCTCGACGGCATGCAGGAGCTCGCGGACGTTCCCGGGCCAGCTCCACGAGAGGAGCGCCGCCCGGGCCTCCGGCGCGATCGGCGTACCTGCGAGCACCCGATCGAGGAGGACCCGCAGGTCTCGCGGACGTTCCCGGAGCGGCGACAGGGTGACCGTGATTCCGGAGATGCGATAGAGAAGGTCTTCGCGGAAGCGACCGTCCCCGATGAGCCGGGCGAGGTCCCGGTGCGTGGCGGCGACGAGACGCAGGTCGACGGCGCGGGTCCGCGTCTCGCCCAGACGCCGGACCTCGCGCTCCTGCAGGACGCGCAGCAGCTTGGCCTGGACCTGCTGGGACAGGTCGCCGATCTCGTCCAGGAAGAGCGTCCCCCCCGAGGACGCCTCCACCACCCCCGGCCGGTCACGATCGGCTCCCGTGAAAGCCCCCCTCGCCGAGCCGAAGAGCTCCGCCTCGGCAAGGTTCTCGGGGAGAGCCGCGACGTTCACCGCGACGAACGGGCCGGACCGCCTCGATGCACGATGGACCTCTCTGGCGACGAGCTCCTTCCCCGTGCCGCTCTCTCCGAGAACGAGGACGGAGATCCGGTGGGGCGCGACCCGTCGCACGGTGTCGAACACGTCCCGCGTGGCGGCGTCCTCCGTCACGAGCATTGCGGCCGGGGGCGTGACGCCCCCCGTCCCGCCGCGAGAAGCGGACGCGAAGGGCGCCTGAAATCGCGCCACGGCTCCGTCGAGTCCGGCCCGCCGCGCCGCCCGCAGTCCCAGCTGCCGGAGAGCGGACGACTCCTCGGACGCGAAGAAGGACGGGAAGCGACCGTGCCACTCGACGAGCCGCGTGGCGACCTCGAGCGGGCCCTCCGGCCGTTCGAGACGCCCGGCGAGCACCTGCCGGGCGGCCGGCTGCGGCGCGAGTCCCCTTGCGAGCCGCTCCTCGGCCTCGAGGAGGATCCGCTCCGGAGCGCCGAGCTCCGGCGGCGCCGGCGCGGCCCGGTTCAGGTCGTGCCGGGCCGAGGCCACGAGGCGAACCCGGTACGGCTCGACTCCGCTGCGGGCATCCGGCCGGGGCTCGGCCTCCTCGAGCCTCACGAGGGCTTCGGCGGCGGAGCCCCCCGCGAGGAGCCGCGCCCCCTCGAGAACGAGGATCTCCCGGAGCGCGGGATGCTCCGCACATTCCCCGAACCGGGAGCGGGCCTCCTCGAACGCCTCGGCCCCGTCGGCGTCGTCGCCGTCTGCGAAGGCCAGGCGCTGCCTCAGCGGAATCGAGAAGAGGAGCTGGAAGGCCCTCCCCGGCTGGCGGTCGTGTGCGAGAACGGTCTTCAGGTCGCCCAGCGCGGAGTGCGCGTCGCTTCTCCGGAGTGCCAGCGAGGCCCTCTGCCCGAGAGCGGTGAGATAGCGGTCTCGTTCTCCGAGCGCAGAGAAGAGAGCGAGGGCCTCCTCGAGCGAGGCCTCGGCCTCCGCCAGCGCTCCGTCCTCGGCGGCGGCCACGGAGAGGTCGAAGAGCGCGTCGGCCTTTCTCGATGGGGTGCGGGCCTCGTCGCGCGCGGAACGGAAGAACGCCCGCGCTTCGCCCGGACGGCCGACGCCGAGCGCGAGGTAGCCCGCGGTGAAGCCCGCATCGGCCGGCACCGGGTCGTCGGAGGATCCCGTCAGGGCGGCGGCCACGGCCTTCAGCGCCGACTCGGCGGCCACGAGCTCCTGCCTTCGTTCGTGGAGCTCGGCGCGCAGCAGGAGGGCTCGAACGGAGAGGGGGCCTTCGCCCGGCCCGGTCGCGTCGAGGATCCGGGCAGCCTCCGATTCGCGCCGAAGGCGAAGGAGGAGCTCGACCCGCGCGAGCCGCCCTTCCTGGTTCGCGCTCTCGGGAAGGAGGGCGAGAGCCCTTTCTCCATCACCGAAGCGGGCCAGTATCCGCGCGGCCCCCGCTCGAGTCTCCAACGGCTCTTCCAGCGCCCGGGCTACGTCGATGCGGGCTGCGGACGCCCGCGCGTCGTTCATTCTCCCCGCCGACGCGTGGACCTGCGCGGCGAGGAGCGGCTCTCCGAGGTCCGGCGCCGCCAGCGGGGCCCGCGAGAGCAGGCCTGCGGCCTCTTCCGCCCGGCCCCAGCGAACCGCCTCGCCGAAACGCAGGCGAGCTTCTTCGACGTCGGAGTCCTCGGCCCGGGCGGCAAGGCGGGCGAGGAGCAACCGAAGGGACTCCGCCCCGGAGGCTTCGAGGCGCGCGAGACACGAGTCCCGCTCCGCCCTGACGAGATCCGATGCGAGCCGGCGCCGCTGCTCCTGCTGTGCGAACCGATAGGCTCCGCGCGCCGAGCGAAGCAGCACCCCGCCGTCGCACGCCTCCTCGAGGACCTCGGCAGCCCTTTCGGACGACACGCCTCCGACGGATGCCGCCTCCGCGAGAAGGAACCCGTCCCCGAGGAGCGCCGCAGCCCGGAGCACGACGTCGACGGCCAACGCCCGTCGCGAGGAAGCGGCTCTTCTGGACCCGGTCAGAAACGAACGTGCCCGCTGCCTCGCCGCGCCGAGGAGTCGTGCCGGGTCGCCGGCCGCCTCCGAGGCAAGCTCCTCCCAGAAGCGTGAGAACGCCGGCGCCGAAGAGAACGGCAGGTGGACGAGCCCCGAGACCTCTTCGCGACCGAGGCGGGGCACGAGGAGCGCCGCGCTGTGCCACGGAGGCGGGGCTTCCGGGCGGATCTCGATCCTGGTCACCTCGCCGGCGAATCGGGGAAGCTCCTCCCACCCGCGGAGTGACGTTGGATCCCACCGATCGAGATCCCGCGCGAGGAGGGCGACGGGCGGTCCTGCCTGAGGCGCAGGCGCTTCCCCGCAGGCCAGAGCGCGGAGGACCTCCGCACGCGGGTCGGATCCCAGCGCTGCGGCCAGCTCCAGGAGCGGAGCGCCGTCCTCCGTCGACGCCGGCGGACCCGCCTCGGCAAAAGCCGTATCCCCGGGCGCACGCCTTGCCGCTCCCCTGGCCACCCACTCGGCGACGCTACCGGCGGCAACGAGACGCTCGCCGTACGCCGGGCCGAGCTCGCGCGGGGCAGCCAGCCCGAGGAGGTCGAGAGAGACCTTCTCTCCCACCTCGCCCAGCCGGGCCAGGTCGAGGAGCAGCGCGTCGGACGGACGCGCTCCGTCCGCGGCACGCAGGACTGCCGCCACGGCCTCCGCGGATCGCGGCGGCAAGCCATCGCCGAGGGCCTCCTCGAAACCCCTCCTCGCCTCGCCGGTGCGCCCGCAGGCCACCTCTCTCCCCGCGAGCCGGAGCGCGGAGACACCCAGGACGACTGGCGCCGGGACCGCCCTCCAGGCCGGGACGGGCGGAGATGAGAGCCAGGGGACCTCGCGACTCCCGGGCCGCATCCCGATTGCCTTTGCTCCCTCTGCGGAAAGGCCGAGGCCGTGAGCGCCGAGAAACGAGAGCAGGCCGGCGAGCCGGACGAGGAACCCGGCGTGTTCGGCATCCGACAGCTCTTCCGGAAGCGCCCGCGAGGCCGGGGCCGGACCGAGCACCCAGCCCCCCCCTTCCCGGCGGCCCCAGGTGAAGAGAGGCAGGGAAGCGTGGAAGAGACGCCCGACCTCCGCCGCACCGGCGAACACGTCGGACCCGGAAATCACCCACGCCGGCCGCTGCGCGGCCATTCGCTCCGTCCGCCGTCCGTCTCCCACTCGCTCTCCGAAGGCCGCGGGGATCTTCGCATGGTGGCGGGCGCGGGCCGTGTCCCGGTATGGATTCAACTCATCGGCGAACGACGAGGGCCGTCCAGTCGTCCCAGAACCGGGGATACGACTTCGAGACGACCCCGGGCGTGTCGAGCACGCAGCCGGCAGGGAGCGTGAGCGCGAGGACGGCGGCCGCCATTGCCACCCGGTGATCGTCCGATGCGGCGAAAGCGGTGCGTCGGGGGCGTCCCCCCGAGCCCTCGATGACGAGAGACGGGGCGTCCGCGGGCCCCTCCGCGCGGGCCGATGCTCCCGACCGCTCGAGCAGATCGAGCGCGGCGCAGAGGCGATCCGACTCCTTCTCCCGCAGCCTCACCACGCCTCGAAGCCGAGAGGTCCCCCGAGCGAAGGCCAGCAGCGCCGCAAGCGGCAGCGCCGCATCCGGCGCGGAATCGACGTCCGCGTCCACAGCCTCGACGTTCCCGGTCGTCGCGCCCTCCACGACGAGGACGGCGTCTTCGCCCTTCCCCTCCCACTCCAGCCCGCCCCCGGCCTCGACCGCCCACCGACGGAAAACCGCGTCGGGTTGCGGCGATCCCGGATCGAGCCCTTCGAGCCGGACGCGTCCGCCGGAGACGACGGCGCCGGCGATCGGGAAGCAAGCCGCCGAATCGTCCCCCGGCACCACGAAGCGAGCCGGGCGGTAGGCGCCCTCCGGGGCGAACGCCGCCAGGACGCGCCGCGTCAGCTCGACGTAGGCGCCCGAAACCGGGCGGCCCTCGGTCCGGACGGAGAGACCGCCCGTCACGACCGGCGAGGCGAGAAGCAGCGCCGAGACGAACTGGGACGAGACGTCGGCTCGGATCGAGATCTCTCCACCCTTCAGGGTCCCTCCTTCGATTCGAAAGGGCAGGTAGCCCTCCACGCCGAGCGCCTCGATCCGCGCGCCGCGAGCCCGAAGCGCCTCGACGAGCGGGCCCATCGGCCTCTCCCGCATCCTCGCGCTGCCGTCGAGCACGAAGCGGCCCGGCAGGGCGGGCAGGAGGGCGAGGAGGAAACGGGCCGGGGTCCCGGCCGGGCCGATGTCGAGAACCAGCTCTTCCCCGACCGATCCGGAAAGCGGTCCGGTGACCTCCCAGACGTCGCGTCCCGGGTCGACCGTCGCCCCCAGCCGGACGAGCGCCGCCGCCAGGACCCGCGTGTCGTCCGAGTCGAGAGGCCTGACGATCTCGCTCCGTCCCCCGGCGAGTGCGGCCGCCACGAGCGCCCGGTTCGTGACGCTCTTGGAGCCGGGCACTCGAAGGGTTCCCTCGAGCCGCCCGTGCGGGAGGCTCATGCGAATCCCGCGCGGCGCACGGCCCGCGCGGCGCTCGCCTCCTCGACGAGATGGAAAACCCCGTCGGAGCCGATCTCCGCGTGCCGGCGCTCCTCGAGCCAGGCGGGGAGAATCCGGGTCACCCCGCCTTCTCCGACGTAGAGCTTCTCCACGTGGAAATGCCCCACCAGGAGCTCGTCGTAGCCGGCCGCCCGGGCCCGCTCCCCTTCTCGCCGGAGCTCCGCATCGGGGAGGACCTTCTTGTGCCGGAAGTTCGTCCGGTAGAGGCGCGCTTCGGTCTTCTCGACGATCCGGCGAGCGACCGGTCCCGGGATCAGGCCGAGTGCCGCGCGGGAGACGGCGTTCTTCGAGACGCGCCGCCAGAATCGATACGGAAGGTCGCGGGTGTTGATCCGGTCACCGTGGACGAAGGCGTACCCTCGCCCTCCGACCTGGAGGCCGTCCTTGTCACCGTACGCGGCGAACGACCTCGCCCAGCGCGTCCCGCGGAGGAAGAAATCGCGGTTCCCTTCGATGTACCTGAGCTCGACGCCGCGCTTCGACAGCTCGTCCCACCCCGCGAGGACCCTTCGGATCAGGGGCGTCTCGAGCTTGGCGCTCCCGATGAAGTAGTGAAAGATGTCCCCGAGAAGGACGATCGTTCCGAAGCCCCGGGCCGCCACGTCGTCGAGGGCGGCCAGAAAGTCCTCACCGTCCCCCTCGGCCTGACCGAGGTGGGCATCGGCGAAGACGGCCACGCCCCCTTCCGCGACCCGCCGCGGCTCCGGATATGGAATCATGGGTGGGATTCTATCGACCCGGGTCACTCACCAAGGCACGCCCGATGACGCCCCTCACGTTCTCGGCCGGCGCCCGGTGATAGTTTTCCATCGTCCATGCGCCCCCTCAGCGCCGCTGGCGCCCTCCTCGCTGCCGCGGTCCTCGCCCCGGCATTCCCACCGGCGTACGCCGCGCCGGCGGAGCTCCACGTCGGGAACGGGGTTCGGGAAGAACTGGCGACCGTCGGACGGGTCCGGGTCCTCGTCGCGCGCCAGGAGACCGGGGCCGGCTCCTCCACGCGTCCCGCGGGCTTCGAGGTCGTACGGTCCCTCTCGAACGGCCGGATTCTCGCGGGCTGGCTTTCTCCCGCGGGCCTCGCAGGGCTCGAAAGCGACGGGAAGCCCGGGGCTGTCGTCCTGGATCGCGTCGTCCGTCCCGCCGGTCAGATCGGCACGGCCCAGATCGGCGCGGACCGGCTCCTCGCGGCGGGGGTCACCGGAGCCGGACGCACGATCGCCATCGTCGACACGGGAATCGACCTCTTCCACCCCGATTTCGGCGCGAACGCGTCCGGCGGCGGCCGGATCGTCGGCGGGTGGAACTTCGCGGACGGGAACGCCGACGTCTACGACTGTGACGGGCACGGCACATCCGTCGCCGGTGTCGCGGCCGGATCCCAGGGGATCGCGCCCCAGGCCTCGATCGTCGCCCTGAAGGTCTTCGGAGCCCGGGACGGCTGCCAGGTGGCGCTCGCCTCGGACGTCCTCGCGGCCGTGGACTGGGCGCTCGAAAGGCGTGAAGAGCTCGGTATCGACGTCCTGAACCTCAGCCTGGCCGACGACCGCGTTCGAGCTGGGTTCTGCGACTCGGAGGATCCCGTCTCCGCCCGGCTCTTCGCTCGCGCGCGTGCGGAGGGTCTTGCGATCGTGGCCGCGTCCGGCAATTCGGGCCAGGTCGCCAGCCTCTCCTGGCCCGCCTGCCACTCCGACGTCGTCAGCGTAGGGATGGTCTATTCCGCCGGCGAGGGGCCGAACAGCTGGGACGGCGCCGCGGAGTGCAGCGACGCCGTCACGGGACCCGATGTCGTTCCCTGTATCAGCAACGGAGGTCCGGCACTGTCGATCCTGGCGCCAGGCGTCCGCTGGGTCGCACCGACGGCCGGGGGCGGCCGGCACACGTCGTTCTCCGGAACGTCGGCTGCCGCTCCGGCCGCCGCCGCGTCGCTCCTCCTTTCGCGGCAGGTTTCGCCCTTTTCCGACCCCGTCCTTTCCGCCGACTTCCTCCGTCTCACGGGCGTTCCGGTGACCAGCAACCGAACCGGGACGACGACACCCCGTGTCGACGTCGGCGCCGCGTTCGTTTCCGCCTCCCCTTTCACCGGTCCCTGCGAGCATGTCGCGGCGTCCGGAACGGACCGCGGAGCGATCGTCTGTCGCGCGGCAGTGACTGCCCTCGTCGGGGAAGTCTCCTCCCTATCCGTCGCGCTCTCGCTCGAGCGCCCCCGTCTCGCCGGCCTGACGGCGCTGCTCACGGGCCCCGACGGGACCACCGTTCGCCTTCTCGACGGCCCGGTTCTGACGGGGACCGTCTTTCGCGAGGTGATCGGCCGAACCGTCGAGAGCGACCAGCCCCTGTCCCTCTTCGCGGGCCGGCCCGCGGCGGGAACGTGGACCCTCCGCCTCGAGGACGGGGACGATCCGGACGAGAGCCGGCTGACGAGCTGGGCACTCGTCATCGAGCCGGAAGCCCCCCTTCCGACGACGCCCGCCGAACCGCCAAGGCGACTCCTGCCGACGATCACCCGCAATGCCGGCATCTACGGGTCTTTCTTCACGACGGACCTCGTCCTCTTCAATCCCGACGACCGCGCGTCCGCGGACGTGACCCTGTCTTTTCTCCCTTCCGGCCGATCCCACGACATCGCGGCGACCGTGAACCTCTCCCTGCCGCCGCTCTCCACACGGATCCTCGACGACGTCGTCGGGAACGCGTTCCGCACGACGGGGTTCGGACCGGTACACGTCTCGGCACCGCAGGACGTCGTCGTGGCGAGCCGGACCGAAACGACGAGGTCCGGAGGCGGCACCTACGGACTCCTCGTGCCCGACGTCGGTCCGGAAGCCGCGATCGGCGCGCTCGACCCTCCTGCGTGGCTCGCCCCCATCTCTCGCCCCGGGAGCTCACGGGTCAACGCCGGTTTCGTCGAGACCAGCGGCAGCCCGGCGTCCGTCGAGCTCCTCGTCCGGGACAGGAGGGGCTCCGTCAAAGGGCGCCTGACCGTCGACCTCGAGGCGTTCGAGAGCCGGCAGATCAACGACGTCCACCACTCGGCGGCCGTGACGGCCACCGCGGAAGACCTGTTCGAAGTCCGCGTCCTCTCGGGCTCGGGCCGCGTCGTCGCCTGGGCGACCGCGATCGACAACGGTTCGAACGACGGTCTCCTCGACACGGCGTCCCGCCTCCGCCGGGATGCCTACCTCCCTGCCGCAGCGCGCTCCCCGGGGCAGTTCGGGTCGCACTTCCGCACCGACCTCAAGCTCGCGAATCCCTGGCCTTCACCCGTCAACGTCCGGGTCTCCTACTCCCCTTCGAAGGGGGATGGGCCGTTCCAGCTGATCCTGAGCCTCGGCGCCTGGGAGACCCGCCTCTTCGAGGATGCCCTCTTCAGTCTCTTCGGCCTCCCGGACGGCTCGGCCGGCGCCCTCAGGCTCTTCGTCCTCGGGAATGCCCCCGGCATCGTCGCCTCCAGCCGCACCTATACCGAGGAATCGTCGAGAAGCTGCGGCTTCGCCGTCAGCGTTCTCGAGAATGCAGCAGCGGTGGCGGGCGAGCGGATCGCCCTCGCGTTCCTCTCTTCTTCCGCCGGGACGCGGACGAACCTCGGGTTTCTCGAAACGCTCGGCGTCGTGACGCGCGTGAGGGTCACCCTGCTCGACGTCGCCGGTGTGAGTCTCGCGGCCCGGGAGCTCCACCTCGACCGCAACGAGGCCGTCCAGTGGAACGACGTCCTCGCAGAGATGGGTGCAGCCCCGCGGGAGAACGCATCCGCCCTCGTCGAGGTCCTGGACGGCGGCGCCGTGATGGCGCACGCGATCCGCGTCGACAACCTCACGAACGACGCGAGCTTCCTTCCCGGCCGGGTCCTCAGGCCGACGCTCCCGCGTCCCCTCGCCGCCCGGTGACGAGCTCGAAGCCGTGGACATACCCCGCGCCCGCGTCCTCGACGCGGACGTCGAGAAGCCCGGCCTGCGTGAAGAGCGACGCGACCTCAGCCCCGTCGCACGGCGCCACGACTTCTCCGTGAGTGAAGCCGAGGACGGCCACGGCGAGCCGCTCCTGGATCCGGTCGACGGCTCTTTTCCAGCGCGGGCCCCCGCCGCTCGTCAGAGCGACGAGCCGCCCCCCCGGGACGAGGCGCGAGGCCACCTCGGCCACGAGAGCGGCGCGGGCGGGCGGGGGCACGAGGTAGAGGACGTCGACGATCGCCGCCTGGTCGAACCCGCGCTCCTCGACCGCCTCGACACCCACGGCACGAAACGACCGCCGCTCCGACTCCTTCAGCCAGGCCCTCGCCCGGGCCACCTTCCGCCCGTCCGGGTCGACGCCGAGGTACGTCCCGGCGTAGCCGCACCGCTCCAGGAGGAGCGCCAGGAGACCCGGGCCGCAGCCCACGTCCAGGAGAGAGGATCCGTCGAGCCGAAGCCCCCCCACGACGAACGCCCACGGCGCGCTCGAAAGGCGCCCGGCGAGGTGTGCGCGCTCGACGACCGTCAGCGCCTGCGCCCGGCGACAGAGCTCCCGCACGCCCGGAATCCGTTTCGTGAGGTCACCGTCCATCCTGCGTAGAGTAATCTCCGCCGCCGTGGTGCGAGCGGTTTCGAGATGAGTGCTGCGACCGTGCGTCCGCCGCGAGCCGTCACCCTCGTCGTTCCGATGTTCAACGAGGAACGGAGCCTCCCCCACCTCCTCGACGTGGCCCTCGACACGATTCCCCGCCACGCCACCGACTGGGAGATCGTTCTCGTCGACGATGCGTCGACCGACGGCACGTCCGCCGTCGCCGCAGGGCGAGCCGGATCGGATTCGCGGATCCGGATCGTCCGGCACGACGTGAACCGGGGGCTCGGCGGTGCCCTGAAGTCGGGGTTCGCCGCCGCGTCGAAGGAATGGGTCCTCTACAGCGACTGCGATCTCCCGTGGGACCTCGACGAGACGGGGCGCCTTTTCCGCGCGGTCGAGCTCACCGGGGCCGGCGTCGTCTCCGGCTACCGGCACGACCGGACCGGCGAGGGAGTGCTCCGGACGGCCTATTCCTTCCTCTACAACGGCCTCGTCCACCTCGCCTTCGGCTTCCCGATCCGCGACGTCAACTTCTCCTGCAAGCTGATCCGGCGCGACCTCCTCGCGGGGCTCCCGCTGGAGAGCGAGGGCTCCTTCATCGACGCCGAGCTTCTCGTGAGGCTCCGGAACGCGGGGGCCCTCATCCAGCAGGTCGGCCTCGACTACTTTCCGCGGACCCGCGGCGTTTCCACGCTCTCGTCTCCCCGGACCATTCTCCGGATCCTCCGCGATTTCGTCCGCCTCACCCCCGCGCTGCGCGCCGGGCGCAGACGGCTCGCCCGGTGACACGCCTCATCCTGACCGCCGACGACGCGGGTCTCGCGGCCCCGCTCTCGCGCCGCATCGCCTCGCTCCTCGCTTCGGGCCGCCTTTCCGCGACCAGCATCCTGGCCTGCGGCCCGGCGTTCGCGGAGGCCGTCGAGGCGCTCCGCTCGGCGGGCGTCGCCGAGGCCGGAGTCCACCTCTGCCTCGTCGGGGGCGAGACACCGCTCTCGCCCCTTTCGACCGTTGGGACCCTCGCGCCTTCGGGCCGGTTCCCGGGCGCATGGCCAGCCGTGGCGGCACGCGTCGCGGGCGGACGGGTCCGCATCGCGGAGGTGGAACGCGAGTGGGAGGCACAGCTCGTGGCCATCCGGGACGCCGGGCTTCGCGTCACGCACCTGGACTCCCACCAGCACCTTCACCTCCTCCCGAAGCTCGTGCCTGTCGCGCTCGCCCTCGCGCGCAGGTTCGGCGTTCCCTTCGTCCGGGCGCCACGTGCGGACGACCCCGCGGCCGTCGGCGCGCCGGCGGGCACCGCAGGCCGAGCACGCGCCCGGCTCCTCTCCCTCTTCGGCGCCGCGGCGAGGCGGAGCATCCGCGTCGCGGGCCTCCCCGAGCCCCCACGCGTCCTCGGCCTCGCCGAGGCGGGACGGATGACGTTGCCCCGCTGGAAGGCTCTCGTCGCGGCTCTGCCGAGGGACGGGACTTTCGAGGTCGTCCTCCACCCGGGAGTCGACGATCCGGAGGCCGAACGACGCTACCCGTGGGGATACAGATGGGAAGAGGAGAGCGCGGCCCTGGAGGGCGAGGAGCTCGGCTTGCTCTTCGCCTCACGCGGAGTCGAGACCGTCCCGTTCTCCCTCCTCGCGTCCAGCTGACGGGCTCACGCCGTCGGCCCGGAGGCCGCGAGCCGCGTCCGGGATTCGTCCGTCATCCCCGAGCGCTCGACCGTGGACCGGGCGGGTCGATACCGTAGGATCAACGCGTGCCTCCCCACGCCATCCGCTGCGAAGGCCTCGTGAAGCGCTACGAGGACGTCGTTGCCGTCGACGGACTCGACCTGGAGGTCTTCCGGGGCGAGTGCTTCGGCCTCCTCGGGCCGAACGGTGCCGGCAAGACGACGACGATCGAGATCCTCGAAGGGCTCACCTCGCCCGACGCGGGCCACGTCGAAGTCCTCGGGGCCCAATGGAGCCGCGACGGCCACGCCCTCCGCGAGAGGCTCGGCATCTCTCTCCAGGAGACGCAGCTCGCCGACAAGCTCACGGTCGAGGAGACGCTCCTCCTCTTCCGCTCCTTCTACCGGAAGGGGCGCGATCCCGAGGAGCTTCTCGCCACGCTCTCCCTCGGAGAGAAGCGCCACGCCCGCGTCGGAAAGCTCTCCGGCGGCCAGCGCCAGAGGCTCGCCGTCGCCTGCGCCCTCGCGGGCCAGCCGGAGCTCCTCTTCCTCGACGAGCCGACGACCGGTCTCGACCCGCAGAGCCGGCGCGACCTGTGGGAGCAGGTGGAACGGTTCCAGGCGGGCGGGGGGACGGTCCTCCTCACGACTCACTACATGGACGAGGCCGAGCGGCTCTGCGACCGCGTGGCGATCGTCGACCACGGGAAGCGGATCGCCCTCGGCACGCCGGCGGAGCTCATCGCCCAGCTCCACGCCACGAACGTCGTCGAGTTCGCCACGGAGCCGCGCCTGCCGGAGGGGCAGCTCTCGGCCCTTCCGGGGGTCTCCGAGGTGCACGCCGCCGGCGAGGGGTGGTCCCTCGGCGTCCGGTCGCTCGCCGAAACGGTCCCGGCCCTCCTCGCCGTCGTCGACGCGTCCTCCGCGCGCCTCCTCACCCTTGCGACCCACCGCGCGACGCTCGAGGACCTCTTCGTCGCGAAGACCGGGAGAAAGCTTCGCGATGCGTAGGCACTTCCCACCCCTCCTCGAGCTGACCCACGCACGTCTCCGGGAGTTCCTCCGCGAGCCCGAGGCGCTCTTCTGGGTCTTCGCCTTTCCGGTCCTCCTCGCGCTCGCGCTCGGCCTGGCCTTCCGCGGGAAGGCGCCCGAGAAGATCCCGGTCGGGATCACAGAGGGGCCGCGCGCCACCGCAACGGCCGAAGCGCTCGGGAGCTCGCCGGGTCTCGCCGCTCGCGTCTACGAGGCCCGGGCCGGCCGGGAAGCCCTCCGCACCGGGAAGATCTCCCTCCTCGTCGAGGAAGAGGGGGGCCTCGTCTACCGCTTCGACCCAACCCGGCCGGACGCTCGCGCCGCGCGCCTCGAGGTCGACGACGCCCTCCAGCGAGCCGCCGGCCGCGAGGACCCGCTCCGCCCCCGCGAGAGCCGCGTCGCGGAACCCGGCTCGCGCTACATCGACTTCCTCGTCCCCGGCCTCCTCGGAATGAACCTGATGGGAACCGGGATGTGGGGCCTCGGTTTCTCGATCGTCAACGCGAGGGTGCGAAAGCTCCTCAAGAGGCTCGCGGCGACCCCGATGCGCCGCAGCGAGTACCTCCTCTCTCAGATGCTCGCGCGGCTCGTCTTCCTCGTCTTCGAGGTCGCGATCCTCGTCGGGTTCGGGTGGCTCGCCTTCGGGGTCGCGGTCCACGGCTCCCTCGTCGCCCTCGCGCTCGTCTCGCTCCTCGGCGCGGCGAGCTTCTCGGGCCTCGGGCTCCTGATCTCGTCCCGCACGAAGACGATCGAGGGCGTCAGCGGCCTGATGAACCTCGTGATGCTCCCGATGTGGCTCCTGTCGGGGACGTTCTTCTCCTGGGAACGCTTTCCCGAAGCGGTTCACCCGGTCATCCGGGCGCTCCCTCTCACGGCGTTGAACGACGCGCTCCGGGCGGTCATGACGGAAGGACGCCCGCTCTCGGCCCTCGGCCTCGAGCTGGGCGTCCTCACCGTCACCGGCGTCGTCTCGTTCCTCGTCGCCGTCCGGGTCTTCCGCTGGCAGTGACTACCAGGGCACGGCTTCGCCGTCAGCCCCCTTCGCGTCCTTCTTCGGGTCGTCCGCCGGGAGGGTGAACGGAAGCTCCACGTTCATCTGCTTGTTCTTCAGGACGAGCGTATAGCGGCCCGGCTTCCAGGCGCCCGCCGGCGATTCGAAGAAGAGGTCGCCACGGGAGAGCATCGTGTACCCGCCCCCGATCTCGTCCTGGACCACAGGCCCGCCGGGGACCGTGAAGAACGGGATCCTCTGCTCGAGCCTCTGGTTCGGAAAGTACCCCGTGATGGGGTCGCGGGCGACGGAGGCTTTCTGCTCGACCCAGCGGACGTCCATTCCTTCGCCGAGCCGCTTCTGGCCCGGAAGCGGCAGCCTCTCACCACCCGGGGTCAGCAGGGAGACGTCTTCCCGGTTGAGGTCGACGGCCCCCCCTTCGGCGGCGAACGCGAGCTCGAGCAGGAGCCAGGGCTCCTTCTCGAACGTCTGGTTGGCGTAGCGCCAGGAAAGGACGGCCTTCACGTTCGAGTCCTTGTGCTGGACGACAGTCTTCCCGAGGCGCTTGACCGGCGATTCCGCGGGGGCCGCGAAGGCTCCACCGGCGAAGGCGGCGACGGCGGCCGAAGCAAAGATCATGATCGATTGGCGAGAGAGGAGCATCGGATCCTCCTTGGATCGTCCTCGGCGGAGGTCGTTCTGCCGCCGAAGAGAGCGCTTCGCCGACGTCCTAGCATTCCTCAGGCCATCGGGGGAATCCACCAGCCGGCGTAAACGAATCGCGGCCTGCGGCCGTCTGTCCGGTTGTCCGGGCGAAAGGAAAACCCGGGGCCCGGACGAGAAAAGGAGACACACCATGACGAGAACGACGACGAGAAGGCTCACGACTGCGGCGGTCGGCCTGGGCCTGCTCCTCGCCGGGAGCGCCGCCCTCGCCGGACAGGGGTTCCGTGCGGGGCGGGAGGGAGCCCCCGGCCGGAACATCAGGGCCATTCTGGCCACGCTCGACCTGACCGATGCCCAGGAATTGAAGGTGAAGGAGCTCCTGAAGAGCGAGAAACCGAAATACGAGGCGCTCCGCGAGGAAGGCCGAACCGCCCGCGAGGCCCTCCGTGCGGCTACGAAGTCCGCTACCCCCGACCCGACGACGGTCGGGGCGGCCTTCCTTCGCGTCGACGCACACCGGAAGACGCTCCGAGCCGAGAGGGAGTCGTCCCGGCAGAAGCTCGAGGCGCTCCTCACGCCCGAGCAGCGGGCCAAGCTCGAGGGAATCCGTGAAGGACGGCGGAGCGTTCGCGGTGCAGGCTTCGGTCCTGGTCCTCGCGCGGGGCGAGCCGGCGGCCCGAGGCCCCCACTGACCTGACCCTCCCCTTTCTGGCCGATCCGCGGAAG
>CALBDV010000649.1 GCA_937927565.1 uncultured Holophagales bacterium | reverse complement strand
TCGAAGAACAGAACCGGCGTGATGTCGAGCGCGAATTCCTCGTTGATCGCGTTGGCGAATGTCGTCAGGCCGATCGAATCGAAGCCGAGGTCGAGCAGGATCTTCGTCGTCGAGACGTCGGCTGCCTCGAGCTTGAGCAAGCTCATGACGATCCGGGCGAGCTCCTTCTGCAGCCAGGGCTCGAGGTCGGCGACGGGTGCCGCCGCTCCCGCCTTCGGCGTTGTCCCCTCGCTCTGGACCCTCTTTCCGAGTCCCCAGAACGCCTCCAGCTTCTGCGCCACACCCTCGACCACGACGAGCTGTGACCGGCCGGACGCGAGTCCGCGCAGAAACGCCTCCGTCCCGGCATCGGCGCTCAGGGGCTTCATCCCGACCGTGTTCCTCAAGGCCCGCTCGGTCGCCTCGTCGGGCCGCATTCCGCCGTCGGCCCAGAGCGCCCAGTTGATGCTGAGCGACCGCCCCGGGCGCTCTCCTGCCGCGCGCTGACGCTCGCGGGCCGCGGCGAACGCGTCGAGGAACGCGTTCGCGAGGCCGTAGTCGGACTGCCCGGGATTGCCCGTCACGGCAGCCAGCGAGGAGAACAGCACGAAGAAATCGAGCGGCTGGCTCTTCGTCGCCTCGTCGAGCAGGAGCGTTCCGTCGATCTTCGGCGCGAGCACCGCCGCCATCTCCTCGGCCGTCTTGTTGCGAACCAGGGAGTCCCTCACGACGCCGGCGGCGTGAATGACTCCGTGGATCGCGCCGAAACGCCCGATCGCCTCGTTCACCACCCTCTCGACATCGTGCGGCTTCGAGACGTCCGCGGCCACATAGAGCACGTCCGCGCCCGCGGACCGGAGCGCGTCGAACCTCGCCGCAGGCTGCTGCGATCGGCCCGTGAGGACCAGCCTCGCGTGGAACCGCCGTGCGAGGAACTCCGCGAAGACCATACCGAGGCCGCCCGCTCCGCCCGTGATCAGGTAGACCCCGCGGTCCCGCACCGCCCCTCCGGCCGGCTCGAGCTCGAGCCGTCTGAGCCTCCTGACGAGGCGCTGGTCCCCGTGACGGCGGACGGCGACCGCGTCCTGCGTGCGCGCGCGAAGCTCCGCCCGAATCGAATCCGTGCCGCTCCATTCGATGGTCTTGCAGATCAGCTTCGGATGCTCGGTTCGAAGCGTGTTGACGAAGCCGGTCATCGCCTCCTGCAGCGCCCCGCCGGAGTGGGCGTACAGCAGCTGGACGTCGCCGTCTCGCTTCGCCTGGACGAGCGCCTGGCAGAGGAAGAGGAACGGGTACGCGCCTCGCTCCCCCGCCCATGCGTAGCACACGTCGGCCACGGGCACCGCCTGCACGAGCCGGACGAAGTCGTTCCGGCTCGACGGATCGATCTCGTAGGCGCGATCGTCGACTCGGCGGAACTCCGGCCCCGGCCGCACCATGATCGCCGACTCGTGAAGGTCCCGTAGCGGCCCGTCCTCGTCGAACACCAGGACGGTCGGTGGGGCGTGGTCCCCCGCCGGCAGCGGGGCCGGCTCCCAGTCGTAGGCGTAATACAGTCTCGTGGGCTCGTCTGCCCTGCCGTGCACGTCGAGCAGAGGCACGCCGGTGGATTCGCGGATCCTCACGACGACCCTTCCCGCCTCGTCGACGATGAGGACGTTCGACCTCTGCACCCGCGACTCGCGGCTGCCGGTCTTCGCCTCGGTCACGTAGCTGTAGCACGTCGCTGGCAGCGCGTCGAGGATCTCCACTTCGCCGATGGAGTACGGGACGAGCATTTCTCCTCCGGCGTCCCCGAGCCGGGCGGCCACGCCGGCCTGGAGGGAGCCGTCGAGGAGGGCGGGGTGGAGGAGCATCCGGTCCAGATCCGCATGGCGGAGCTCGGACAGTCGCAGAACGCCCAGGGCCTCCTGGTCGTTCTTGTCGACCTTCTGCAGGACCCGGAAGCTCGGCCCGAGGCTCAGTCCGGCGGCCCCGAAGAGACGATAGGCGGTCTCGCCGCTGACGCTCTGCGTGCAGCGCGCCCGCACGGCCTCGAGATCGACACGCTCGGGTCCGCCCTCCTCCCGGTTCGTGTACAGCAGCTTCCCCTGCGAGTGCAGCGTCTTCCTGCCGTCGTCTTCGCTGTAGACCTCGAACTGCACCGACGCGCCCGCCGGCTTCAGCTCGATGAACACCTCCTGCGGCCGCCCGTTGCGGACCGCGATCGGGCTCACCCACAGGATGTTCTGGATACGGCGCACCGCCTTGCCCGCCGCGAGCTCCCCTGCCTTGCGGGCGAGCTCGAGGTACGCGACGCCGGGAAGCGTGGGGACATCCGACACGAGATGGTCGTGGATGAAGAACTCGCCTTCGTGGAAGGTCTTCCTGAACAGCTGGCGCTCGAACGTCGACACGTTGCTGTCCACCATGGGATGCACGCTCTGGGCGGGCAGCCCGGGATGGCGCCCGGCCGGGGACCCGCCGCCGACCCAGTGGCGTCGGCCCGCAAACGGATAGGTCGGCAGCGCGACTCTCCTGCGACCGTCCGACGCCAGGCCCTGCCAGTCGGCCAGCAGCCCCTCGGCCCAGAGCCCCGCCAGCTTCACTGCCTCCCGCCCCTGAGACAGCATCCGGACGAGCTCCTGCCGTTCCCTTCCGTTGAGCAGCCGCGTGACGCTCTCCGCCTGCTTCACGTGTCCCGCGAGGGTTCCTTCCGCGCTCTTCCCGTCGAGGAACCGCATCAGCTTGTCCAGCAGCGCCTCCTTCGACCGAGCGACGACCGCAACGCGATGCTCGAACGACTTGCGTCCCTGCTGCAAGGTGAAGGACACGTCGCCGAGGTCGGGGTCGTTCTCCCGCAGGAACTCGGCCAACCGAAGGGCGGTCGCCCGGAGCTGTTCCTCGTTTCGTGCGGAGAGCGGGAAGATCCACTCACCCGACTCCTCTCTCTCGCGGGGCGGGGGCTCGTGACTCTCCAGGATCACGTGGGCGTTCGCGCCGCCCGCCCCGAACGAGCTCACGCCCGCGCGAAGAGGCTCGGCCACACCGTTGGACTCCTTCGGGTGCCACTCCTCGGCCTTCTGGACCACGTAGAACGGGGAGCGGTCGAAGTCGATGAGCGGATTCCGCTCGGCCGAGTGCAGGGAAGGCACCAGCGTCCGGTGCTGCATCTGCAACAGGACCTTGGTGATGCCGACGACCCCCGCCGCCGCCTCCAGATGGCCGATGTTCGTCTTGATCGACCCGATCGCGCAGGTCTGCCTTTCGACGTCGGCGCCGCCGAAGGCCGCGGTCAGCCCCGTGATCTCGATCGGGTCTCCGAGCTCGGTGCCCGTACCGTGGGCCTCGACGTACCCGATGCTTCGCGCGCTGACGCCCGCCGCGGACAGCGCCGCCTGGACGACGCTCGCCTGCGCGGCAGGATTGGGAACGAAGTACCCGCTCGTCCGACCGCCGTGATTCACGACCGCAGCCCTGATCACACCGTAGACGTGGTCTCCGTCCTGCTCCGCCCGATCCAGCGGTTTCAGGAGCAGCGCGCCTATGCCCTCCCCCGCCACGTAGCCGTTCGCCCCCTTGCCGAACGAGCGGCACACCCCGTCGGGCGACAGCGCGCCGCCAGACGAGTTGATGTCGAACTTCGCCTGATGCAGGTCGAGATTCACGCCGCCCACGAGGGCCGCCACGCAATCGCCTCTCCCGATCGCTTCACACGCCAGGTGGAGCGCGGTCAGGCTCGACGAGCAGGCGGTGTCGACCGTCATGCTCGGACCCGACAGGTTCATCCAGTAGGAGACCCGATTCGCGATGCTCCAGAGGAACGAATTCGAAGACGCCCGGTGGCCGGCGCGCCTCTCCTCGACCCCGAGGATCTGGTACATCGACCAGACCGCCCCGACGAAGACCCCGATATTCCGCGGTTCTCCCTCGCGCACGAGGCCTTCCGGGTAGTAGCCGGCGTCTTCGATCGCTTCCCACGCGACCTCGAGGAACAGCCGCTCCTGCGGATCCAGCGCCTCCGCCTCGCGCGGTGAGATGTTGAAGAAGAGCGAGTCGAATCTGTCGACGTCGTCGACGAACCCGCCGCGGTACCTCGCCGCACTTCCAGACTCCCGACGTCGCTCGTGGCGTTCCGCGGGCAGCTCTTCGATGCAGTCCCGACCCGCCGCGAGGTTCCGCCACAGCTCCCCCACGTTCCGTGCCTTCGGATACCGGCCCGCCATTCCGACGACGGCCACGTCCCGTCGTGGACGCTCCCGATCCTGCCGCTCGACGGCGGCTGCCGTGGCGCGCGGAGCGTCCCCGCCCCGTTTCCGGCGCTGCGCGTCCCCGATCCGCTCGATCATGCGCCCGATGTCGTCGTCCGTCAGACCGATCGGGATCGCGAGGCGCACGAGGTCGTTGATCGCCGTCTGACGCTGCATCCCCACGGCGTGGCTCGCGGCGCGAATGCCTGTCTCCCGCCTCAGCCACGGCACGAATCCCGGGTCGTCCTTCGCGTCGATCAGAACGCAGTGCCCGCCGCCCGCGTGCGCGACCGGGACGCCGCGATCGCTCAACGCACGGCTCAATCGTTGCGCCTGCTCGATCTTCCGCCCCACCCGCGATTCGATGTAGGGCCTGTTCGCGAGCGAAAGCGCGATCAGCTTCCTGTCGATCACGTCGAGACCGGCACTCTCCCTGTCCAGCACGTCCCGCAGCCGCGCGAAGAGGGCCGGGTCGTCGCAGGCGACGATCCCCCCCCTGTTGACGCAGTGCTCCTTCGTCAGGCTTCCGATCAGCACGTCCGCGCACGACGACAGCTCCCGGACGACGTTCCACAGGCCCTCGACGGCAGGTTCCTCCCTGCGGTCCACGAGAAGGCGTGCGTTCTGGATCGCGCGCGTCGCGTCCACCACGAGCGGAATCGCATGGCGCCCCAGCAGCGCCTTCACGTCCCGAAGGTGTCGCGCGGACACGGGATGACCGCCCGACGCGTTGTTGCCCACCTCGATGCACACGCACGCGATCGCCGCCCCTTTCCGCGACACTTCCGCTTCGAGCGCCTCGAGGTTCATCTCGGCCTTGCGGGTATCCGGGGAGCGGACGTCGAAGACCGAGGGATGGGGCAGCTCCAGCGGCTCGAACCCGTTGTCGATCTGATGGAAGATCGTGCTCGGGAAGAGCAGGTTCTGCGGAACGACGCCCTTCTTCGGCATCGCCCGAAACAGGCAGCTCTCTGCCGCCTGCCCCGAGCCGGTGAGGACGACGTGCGCGAACGGGAACGACTCGCGCAGGATCTCGTTCACGTTCACGGGTTGCTGCACCTGTGCGTGGAGGTACCGCATCCGAGCCTGGATGGCCGGCATCTCGAGCAGGGCCCACGAGTCCGTGCTGAGATCGAAGTCGACGGAACCGTCCGGCTCCGGTACGCCCCGTGAGCGCGTCCGCGCAGGCGCCCGGTCGCCGGTGTTCGCATTCCCGTCGCGGCCGCCAAGCGTCGGTGCGACCGCCGGAGGGACCGGCGGTGCGACCGCTGGCGTGTCGTCACGCTTCGGGTCCGCGATCATCATGATGATGTCGGTGACGTTGTCGGCCCTGCCGCTTCCCGCCGGGCGACAGAGGAAGATCGTCCGGTTCTCGGGCCGGAACTTGTTCTTGAACTGGAGGTTACCCGCGTCGTTGAAGATGTCCCGCGCCCGCAGCTCGCCGAGGAGGGCGTCGATCTCCGGGTCCGCCGTCGGCGACGATTCGATCTTGCAGCCGTAGGTCCCGCCGAGGCTCAGCAGA
This sequence comes from uncultured Holophagales bacterium, assembly GCA_937927565.1. Lineage (GTDB taxonomy): Bacteria > Acidobacteriota > Thermoanaerobaculia > UBA5066 > UBA5066 > UBA5066. The sequence goes on along the minus strand of CALBDV010000649.1, from coordinate 13,447 downwards.
TCGTAGCCTTCCCTCGCGAGCGTTCCGATGATCTCCACGATCGCCGACTCCAGGCCGCCGAGCGGCATGCTCGGCCGATAGAACTCGAGGTCCATCAGATAGCCGTTCAGGGCGCCGGACATCGACGTGATCAGGATCGCGTTCTGGAGGACGTCGTCGAGGTACGTGAGGAAGAGGCGATGCTCCGGGGCCAGAGCGCCGTTCAGGATCTCCGCCCTGACCTCGTGCACCAGCGGGTTCACCGCAGTGCGCGACTCGCACCAGAGATCGATGACCTCCGCGATCCGCTTGTCGGTCTCCGCACTCGTACCGCAGCGATACTCCTCCGTCCGGCACGCCCCGGTCTTCCGGAACTTCGTCACCTGGTAGCGCAGACGGCGCATCGGCCCGCCGTCGAGCGAGAAGCCCTTCAGGTCGCAGATGCGTTGCAGGACGCCGAACGGGGTCGCCGAATAGGGCCTGCCCCCGATCGCCTCGATCGGATCCGCCGTCAGGATGTTGAGCTGCTGGTTTCGGCCGCTGCACTCGGCCTGCATCTCGTCGAGCAGCGTCGCGAGGTACCCGTCGGGCCCCGTATAGCCGTAGACGACGACGATGTCGTTCGCCCTGGCGAAGTGAAAATAGCCGCGCCGCGCGCTCCCGATGAACAGGTTCGGCGCGATGACGCGTGTCCCGCGCGAGACGCTTCCTTCCCTTCCGTGACGCTCGTAGAGCGCGCGCACCAGATCTCGCAGGTCGGCGCGCGCGTAGGCCTCCCGTTCCGGGACCACGATCGCCGCGGCGACCGGGCCGTCGTCGGCGATCGTCCGCCGAAGAGTCGCCCCATGGTTCTTCACGAAGTACTCCGCGAGGTCGCGCACGTTGAACGACTCGAACAGGAGGCTCTTCGGCAGGGTCCCGAAGTCCTCCTCGAGCCTCTTGATGATCTTCAGCACCTGGAACGAGTTGATGCCCAGCTCGCCGAAGGCCGCGCGCGAGTCGAACTCCCGGCCCAGAGAGACGGCGATCCCGCGGATCGCCGTCTTCAGATAGGACTCGGTCCGCTCGAGAAGACGTTCGTGGTCGTTCATTCGTTCGCCGCCTGAGAGGAGAGCTGGGACGACGCCTACACGTGCGTCTGCTGCTGGATCTGCTGCACCATCCGCGTGAGGACGTTGCCCGGCCCCGTTTCACGGAACTCGGTCACGCCCTCGCCGATGAGAAGCCGGACGCTCTGGCTCCACTGGACCGCGCTCGTGATCTGGCTGACGAGCAACGCCTTGACCGCCTCCGAGCCGTTGAGAGGATAGGGCCGCGCCGTCGCGTTCGCGATGACGGGCACCTTGGGCTGGGCGAAGATCATCGGCGCGAGGAACTCCGCGAAGGCCTTCCCGGCGTCCACCATGTATCGCGAGTGGAACGCCGCGCTGACCTGCAGCGGGATGAACATCTGCGCTCCGGCCTTCTCGAAGAGCGGACCGGACCGCTTGATGTCGTCGACGGGCCCCGAGACGACGGTCTGCGACGGCGTGTTGAAGTTCGCGACGTCGAGACGACTCAGCGCGTTGTCCCTGAGGACCTCCGCCACGATCCCCGCGCTCAAGCCGACCACCGCGCCCATGCCGCCGTTCCTCGCCTGCGCCATCAGCTCCCCGCGCTTCTGAACCAGCCGCAAGCCGGTCAGGAAGTCGAAGACGCCCGCGGCGTGCAGGGCGTTGTACTCGCCGAGGCTGTGCCCGGCGAGGAATGCCGGCCGCGCCCCTTCGCTCAGCGCCTTGTAGTAGTGGAGCGCATTCACGACGTAGAGGGCCGGCTGCGTGAACTGCGTCTCCTTCAGCCGGTTGTCCGGGTCCTCCAGGCACATCCTCCGCATCGAGTACCCGACGATCGCGTCGACGTCCTTCTCGAGAGCCGCGTACTCCGGCACCGTGTCGAAGTAGTCCTGGCCCATACCCCGTTTCTGAGAGCCCTGGCCGGGGAAGATCAGAGCGAGCATTTCAGCCTCCCTTGTATTCGCCTCGTCTTTGGCGCCCCGGGGACACCCGCGGGACGTCCACCTGGATTCGATCCACGCTGCACATCGGCACCGTCCTGCGGAACTCGAGTCTCGGCTCCGGGCCGAGCCGCTCGGCGCAGACGGCGACAAGGTAGTCGGCCGACGGACGGAGCTGCCAGAACTGCCAGCGGCACGGGTCGTCTGCCATCTCCTCGTCGATGGCCAGCACGACGGTCTCGTCGTCGGGATAACGAAAGCTGAACTTGTCCAGCGCCAGGGACAGCCCGACGCCCCGCGCCTTGATGTACGACTCCTTGAACGTCCAGTACTCGAAGAAGCGGCGCTCCCGTTCGTCCGGCGACACCGTCGCCAGGTCGGCGAACTCGACCGGAGCGAAGAACCGCTCCGCGATCTCCAGGGATGCCTTCCGCCCCGTCACGTGTTCCGCGTCGACGCCGATCGCGCGGCCCCTCGTGACGCCCAGAACGACGAGGCCGTGCGTATGGGAGACGTTGAAGGCCAGGTCGCGGCCCGCCGCATTCACGGCGTGCGGGCGGCCGAAGGCATTCGTCGAGAAGACCCACTCGGCCGGTTCGACAGACGGTGCGTACTGCGACAGAACCGTCCGCACGAGGGCCCGCGTCACGAGATACCTCTGACGATCCCTCGCGAAGTAGAACCTTTCCTCCTGGGCGCTTTCCGAGTCGTTCAGCAGGCACCGGTACGCCGCGTGCAGCGACGCGTCTACGGACTGTCCGTACCCGGCGAGCCAGACGTGAATCTCGCCCGGGCCCAGCGTCTCCCTCGGTACAGGCGTTGCGGTCAATGGGGAAACTTGGCGAACAGAGGGGCGTAGCTCGTCCAGTAGGCCCGGATGAGAATGACCGTCGTCACCGTGATCACCAGCCCGAACGTCGGGACGAACGACGGCAGCTCGAAGAGGTAGAACAGAACGAGACAGGACGAGACGGGAACGAGCAGCGCCGTCCCCACGGCCGGCCGGACGTTCAGCAGGAGGCTGAAGGACCCGATCGCCTGAATGACCTTCATGAAGGCCCAGAAATACGTCGTCGCCTGGAGCGTCAGGAGGAACACGTACCGGTCCGGCGGCTTTCCGTGGATGTAGATGCCGAACAGCAGGAAGAGCGCGCCGTCCACCGCGCCGAACAGGTAGACCGCTCCGAGCAGATACCGAGCGGTTGTTTCGTACCACTTCACTGCACTCACCCTCCTCAGCACTCGTGGATGCACTTCAGCGTCTTCGAGCTGACCCACCACTCGCCCGGATAGCCGAACGCGTTGTTCACGTATGACACGCCGTCGATCGTCACCTGGCGGCGCACGTGGCTGTGCCCGTACACGTGGATGCGGGCTCCGCGCTCTCGCACCTGCTCGTCGAGCCCGGCGACGCCGAGCACCGGATAGAGCAGCCTGCCGCGACCGGGGATGAACACCGGCATCAGGTCGACTCGCGGCAGGAAGTGCGAGAACGTGATGACGGTGTCGCCCCCCCGCCTCGGGTGTTTCTCGTTGAGCGACGCGAACTTCGCCGCGACGTCCTTCTCCATCGTGCCGGCCGGCCAGCGGCATGCGTGGTAGTCCATCCACACCGACCGCAGCTCGCCGCTGGGCTCTCCGAACGAGTAGTCGTACCAGGAGAGCAGCGGGACGATCTCCACTCCGCCCTCGAGCACCGGCTCCATCGAGGCTCCGGCCGCGATCACCGTCGTGCGGACGTCCTCGAGCTTCTGCAGAGAGTCCTGGCCCCTGCCCTCGCGGAGGACCCAGAGGTCGTGGTTGCCGGGGACGAAGAGCACCCTCCGGAAGCGCTTCGCCAGCTCCGCAAGACACCACCCCAGGAGCTTCCTCGTGTCGGACACGTCGCCGGCGAGCACGAGGATGTCGTCCCGATAGTCCAGCGCCGAAAGCGCGGCGATCCATCTGCCGTTCACTTCGTAGTCGATGTGGAGGTCCGACACGGCGAAGACGCGCATGGGTTCGTCGACGGCGGCGCCGCGCTCAATGCTCCGTCACGGCCGAGAAGTTCCGCCGATCCGTGCCGAAGGGTGTCAGGACCGCCTGGGCCGTCGATCGCGACCCCGGCGGGAGTCCGTACTTGAGGAACGTGGCGAGCGTTCCCGCGGGGCCGACGTCGATGTAGCGGCGGGCGCCTCGTTCCTCCAGACGCGCCGTCATCTCGCGAAAGCGGATCGGCCGGCGGACGACGTGCCAGAAGTACTCCTCGTCGAGCTCGGTCAGGACCGTCGTCCGATCGCACGAGGCGAGCGGGAGGGTGCCGCGCGTCGTGGCCACCGTGCGCATGAACGACGCGAAGGGCTGCCGTGCGCCATCGATCCACCGCGAGTGAAACGGATGGGCGACCGGGAGCCTCTGGAACCCGATACCTCTCTCCTTCAGCACCGCCTCGATTCCCTCGAGGTCCGCCTGCTTCGCCGACACGACGAAGTGCGCCGCGAAGTTCACGGCCGCCAGCTCGCCCCGCCCGTTCATCCACTCTTCCTCGAACAGGGCAGGGTCGGCGAGAACCGCCGTCATGCCCCCCGTCTCGCATCCGCTCAGGAGGGTGGCCTGTCGAATGACGGCGCGCAGCGCGTCGTTGCCGTCGACGAAGCCCGCCACCGCCGCCGCTGCGAACGAGCCCACGCTCACGCCGAGGACCACGTCCGGGCGCACTCCGGCCTCGATGAGCGACTGCGCCAGCGCGTACTCGACCATGAAGATCGCCGGGTGCGTCAGGAGGACGCTGTCGAATCGCTCGCCGCGGGCGCGGTCCTTCGCGTACATGGCGTCCACCACGGACCGGCCGATCGACTGCCGGGCGACCTCGTCGAGCCGATCCAGCCGGCGGCGGAACCGCTCGTCGCTTTCGTACAGGGGCTTTCCCATCTGGAAGTACTGCGACCCCTGCCCGGAGAACATGAAGACGGTCTCCATCACGCGTTCTCCCACGGAAAAAGCCCGCGTTCGACGTAGCGCGCGACGGACTGGACGATGTGGGGGTCGCCGAACACCTCGCGATTACCCGCGACCGCCGCCGCCTTCAGCCTCTCGAGCGGCCCGCTGATCTGATCCCGGTAGGCCTTGTACCGGCGAATCGCGGTCTTCGACAGGCGCCGGAGGCGATGCAGGTGGCGGCTCAGGAGCACGTCGCTCGAGGTGTCGTACGCATCGACCAGTCCCCACTCGCGCGCCTCCTTCGCGAGGATCGGCTGCGTCGTCACCGTCAGGTAGTGCGCCCGCTGGACCCCGATCCGCCGAATCAGGAACGGCAGGACGCAGGCGGGATAGAGTCCGAACAGGAGCTCCGAGAGGCCGAACTGCGCGGTCTCGTCCGCGAGGGCGATGTCGCTGGCCGCGACGAAGCCCACTCCGCCCGCGTTGGCCTGCCCCCGTACCTGCGAGACCGTGACATACGGTCCCGTGGCCATCCGGAGCCACAGATCGTAGAGATCGCCCGGCGCCGCGCCCTCCTCGCCCTTCACGAGGGCATCGAAGTCGGCGCCGAAGCAGAAGACCTCGGGCGTGCCGCTCCAGACGATCACCGTCACCGACTCCTCGCATCGCGACAGCACGTCACTGCACTCGGCGACCAGGCGGCCGTTGATCGTGTTCTTCGCCTCCGGCCGGTCGATCCGCAGGAAGCACACAGAGTCCTCGAACCGGACCCTGATCGTCTCGTAGTCGGCGTCGCTCATCACCTACCGTATGCGCTCCCACGACAACGCCGTATTGATCCCTCCGAACCCCATGCTCAACGTCATCGCCCGATCCACCTGATGCGCGACGGGCTCCTTCGCGACCCAATCGAACCGCGAGTCGATCGGCCGCTCCAGGTTCCGCGTCGGGTGCAACCACCCGACGCGCATCTGCAGCAGGGTGGCGACCGTCTCCACGACCCCCGCCGCCGTGAGTCCGTGCCCCGTGAGCGATTTCGTCGCGTTCAGGCGCACGCCGCTCAGCCCGCAGGCATGCAGCGCCATGAGCTCCGTCTCGTCGCCGACGACCGAGCCCGTGCCGTGCGGATTGACGTAGTCGACCTGCGACGGCTGCCATCCCGCGCTCTCGAGAGCGTCTCGAATCGCCCGGGCCTCGCCCTCCAGCGACGGGTCCGGATTGCGGTTGCCGTCCACCGCCATCCCCCATCCGCGCAACGCCGCGTACGGGGTCCGGCCGCGGCGCGCGCTCGAGTCTTCCGACTCGAGGACCACGGCGCCGCACGACTCCCCGTAGATGAATCCGTCGTGCTCCTGGTCGAACGGACGGCACGCTCGCGACGGCTCGTCCGCGAACCTGTCCGAGCCCATGGCGCCGATCGCGCTGAAGCCGCGCAGCTCGAAATGGGACAGGTCCATCAGCGCGCCCAGGGCGATGCAGACGTCGACCTGGCGCGTGAGCACCGCTTGCGCCGCCTGCACGAGCGCCACCTGTCCGCTCGCGGAGGCGCCGCCGACCGTGTACGCGAGACCCCGAATGGCGAACTGCGCCGTGCAGAACCCGCAAAGGTCCGAATCCATGAACGAGAGTGCATAGGTCGGCCGGACGAACGTTCCGGAACCGCCGTGCGCCTCGCGGACCCGGGCCAGGTCGCGCTGCTGGACGTTCGAGCCGCCCACGACGAGACCGATCCGGCACGGGTCGACCTCGTTCAACCCGGCTTCCGTCCACGCCTCGCCCAGAGCCACGAGCGCCGCCTGCGCCGACAGCGACGCCGCGCGCCACCTCTGCCGCGGGAGATCCGGAGGACAGGGCAGGTCGCCGATCTCGGCCCCCAGGTACGCGGACTCGCGCTGCCGCCCGGGCCGCTGCAGCACGCCGAAGGCGCTGGCACCGGTCCGCAAGGCCGCTGTGAACGCATCCTTCCCCTGCCCGATCGCGGACAGGACTCCGACTCCCGTGACGACAGGGCTACGCAGCCGCATGCAGCTTCGCCAAGAAGAGGTCGGCGAGCTCGCCGATGTCGTTCGGTCCGAACAGCTCGACACGCGCCATCGACAACCCGAGGGACTCCTGCACGAGCATGGCGATCTCGGCCCGGTCCACCGAGTTCGCCCCCAGCTCGACGAGGCGATCCGACGGCGAGAACTGATGATCGTCGAGTCCCGCCAGGACCTCGCGCGCATGGAGGGCGATGAGATCGAGGATCTCGCTCCTGTTCATCTCCCCGCCGCCGCCGCGCTCTTCCGGCTCTCCCGGAGGCGCCGGTCGTCCACGATTCTCCCGTCGAACAGGGAGATCTCCCGTTCGGCGTGGTCCGCCCACCGAGGGTCGTGCGTCACCATCACCACCGTGCTGCCGAGCGCGTGCAGCGACGCGAGCAGCTCCATGATGAGCTCGGCGTTCTTCGAGTCGAGGTTTCCGGTCGGCTCGTCCGCGAGCAGGACGTTCGGCCTGCCCACGAGGGCCCGCGCGATGGCGACGCGCTGCTGCTGGCCGCCCGACATCTGCGTGGGATAGTGCTTCTGGCGCGGCGTCATGTTCACCTGCTCCAGGGCGGCGAGCACCATCTCGTGGCGCTGCTTCCTGCTCAGGTCGTCGCGGTACGTCAGCGGCAGCTCGACGTTCTCGAAGGTGATCATGTCGGGGATCAGGTTGAACGCCTGAAAGATGAACCCGACCTCCCGGTTGCGCACCCGCGCCTGCTCCACGGGGTTCAGCTTCGTCACCTCGACGCCGTTCAGGAGGTACTTCCCCTCCGTCGCCGTGTGGAGCAGCCCCATCACCGACAGGAGCGTCGACTTGCCGCATCCGGACGGACCTCGCACGGACACGTACTCGCCCTTTTCGATCCCCACATGGACGTCCTGGAGCGCCGACGTCTCGACCTCCTCGGTGAGGAAGACCTTCTTGATACCTTGCAGGCTGATGAGGGGCTGGCACATTCGTACTCCTTCAGGCGATGGAGATGGACACGCGCTCATTCGTAGCGCAGCGCATCGCCGGGCTCGAGCGAGACCGCGCGGCGGGTCGGCCAGTACGAGGCGGACAGGATCACGGCGGCGATGAGAAGGACGACGCCGATCGTGGCGATGGCCACGTAGTCCAGGATGTTGCGGATCGAGGCGCTCAACGCCGGAAGCATCATGACGCCCAGCGCGACGGCCACGATCGCGACGATGAGATAGGCGAGGCCCTGACGGAAGAACATCCTCGTCGCGCGCCAGGTGGATGCGCCCAGCGCCCGGCGGATACCCACCTCCTGCGTTCGCAGGGCGACGGAACGGTTGATCAACCCGAAGAGACCGGACGCGGAGAGCAGCGCCGTGACGAGCGCCACGACGATCATCACCGGGATCATGGCCGACGCCATCAGGTTGAGCGCTCCCATGTAGTCGTCGAGCGTCTGGGGATTGCGAAGCGGCAGGTCGCGGTCGACCGCATACGCGGCGGCGCGCAGGTCCTCGCGGATGTCCTTGCCGCCCGGCGCCTTGACGAGCAGCCGGAACTCCGACGGCACCGCCTGGCGAAGCGGACGATAGAGGACCCCGAGCGGCGGGCGGAAGGGACCGTTCGTCACCGCCGAGACGACCCCCACCACGGTGAGCCACGGACCGTTCTCGGAGGGATTCAGCCGAACGCGCTGACCGATCGCGCCCTTCCCCGGCCAGAAGCGCGCCGCCATCTCCTCGTCGACGATCGCGACGTCGAGAGAGGCCGCCGTGTCGGTGCCGTCGAACAGCCGGCCTTCGCGCAGGCGGATTCCGAGGATCTCGAAGTACTTCTCGGACACGACGGTGGTCGGAAGCATCAACGTTCCCCGGTTCTCCGGTCCCTGTTGCGTCTCGACCTGCGCCGAGACCGGAACGGGCCGGGTCGGCACCGCCGTCGTGAACGCCACCTCGGCGTCGCGCACGTCCCTCTTGACGGACGCCTCCAGCTCTTCCCAGTAGCGTATCCGTTCGGACGGCTCTCCGTAGGGCGCCTCGAAGGCCGTCGGGTCGGTCGTGATCGTCACCTCGGACGTTTCGAGGCCGCTCGGCTTGTTCACCTCGGCGCGCACCGCCAGGACGACGTTCGCGCTGACCACCAGCACGAGACAGGAGACCGCGACCTGCAGTCCGACGAGCATGGCGACGCTCTTGTTTCCGCCGCCGATCGACGTTCCCTTGCCGCCGGCCGCCAGCAGGAGCGCCGCGTCGCGCCTGGTGATGCGCCAGGCCGGAATAAACGTGCTGAGGAGCCAGACGGCGGTCGCGCAGACCACGGCGACCACGAAGTCCTCGGGGCGGAGAACGACGGTGTTCGAATCGCGGCCGGTTGCCTGCACTCTCGTCGAGAACTCGGAGATGCTCTGGGTCCAGCGGACGCCGAGCCATGCGAGCGCGTATCCGACGACCAGCCCCGGGACGACGACGAGCGCCGACTCGAGCAGGCACTGGCGAAGCAGGCGGGCCTGCGAGGAGCCGAGGGCGACCCGCAGCGCGAGCTCGCGGCCCCGCTCGAGCAGGCGCGCGAGGAACACCATGCTGATGTTCACGCAGCCGAGCACCAGGACCGCCAGGGACATGAGGCCGAGCATGGCGATGATCGGCTTCTCGAAGTGCGTGAACATCTGCAGCGCGGGGATCAGCGCCGCGCGACGCTCGGAGCCGAACGTGTCCGGATAGTCGCGGCCGACCCGGTCGATCGCCGTCGTGATCTCGGCCAGGATCGGCCCCAGGTTCTGGTTCTCGCCCCGGACGATGAACGGGCTGAGAACGACCGGGGACGAGGACGGCTGCACCAGCTGTGGCACCTGCAACGGCATCCAGAGCTCGAAGTCCTCGAACGCGAAGAAGTCCTTCGGCATGATGCCGATGATCTGGACCGGCCTGGAGTCGATCTGCGTCGCGCGGCCGACGATTCCGCGGTCGCCCGCGAAGTACGTCTGCCACGTGTCGTAGCTGAGAACGGCGACCGGCGTCGCGCCCGGCAGCGCGTCGGCGTCCTGAAGCGACCGGCCGAGAATCGGCGCGATCTGCGTCGCGGAGAAGAGGCGAGGCGTGATCGCCGCGCCCCTCAGGGGCCTGCTCGTCCGGCCCTCGCTGAGGACCACTCCACGGTGCGCGAACGCGCCGAGGTAGTCCGCCGAGCGATTCTGTTTGAGGATCTCCTGGTAGGTGTAGGCGTCGACGGCCGGCACCGGCGTGGATCCCGCCTTCGCCGCCATCTGCAGGCTGTACCAGTTCTCAGAGCCAGGGAATCCCAGGGGCTTGAGGAGCTGGCTGTACATGAGGGAGTACGTCCAGACCGAGAGGCCCACCGCGAGCGCAACGACGCTCGCGCACATGAGCGAGTAGCCCCACGATCTCTTCAGCAGGCGAAACGCGTACTTCAGGTCGAGCAACGAATTCATGAGGAGGCACCTCGTTGAGGATTGGAGGAGGCTCCGGTCCTTTTCCCGGGGTGAGCGACAGGCGGCCCGCACGGATCTCACGGACTGGCCCGAGGACCCCTACGGCTCGCCACCGCCCGGACCCGCGCCCGTCCCGCCGGCCGGGCCCGGTCAGGGACGTGTCGGCGTCGGCGCTGGACGTCGACGTGGATGCGGCGCTCGTTTCGAAAGCGGCCGGGCGGATCAGTTCAGCAGAATCCGGTCCTGGCTCTTGAACTCGCCGATGTCCGAAGTAATGATGCGGTCCCCCGCCTGAAGCCCCTGCAGCACCTGGATGTGGTTCAGCGACACCTTGCCCGCCCGGATCGTGGTGCGTGTGGCGTAGCGACCTCCAGGATCGAGCCTGTACACGCTGATCTCCGCGTCATTCTGGACATAGGCCGGCTTGCCGACGTAGAGGGTGTTGGGCAGCTGGGTCACGTAGATGGTCCCCTCGACCGGAAGCTGCGGGCGCGCTCCCGTGGGGAGGGGGCCCTGCAGGTCGACGTCGACGACGATCGTGCCGTCGGTAACGCCCGGGTCCACGCGAGTGACGGTTCCGTTCGCGACGCCGTTCCGGGTGTCGACCACGGCCTTCTGCCCGACCTGCACGTGGGTGGCCTCGCGCGCCGGCACCTTGAGCTCGGCGTAGAGCTGGTCCTGGTGAGCGATGCGTCCGATCGGGCTGCCCGGCTGCACCTGCTGTCCCACGTCCACGCTGATCGCCTGGACGATGCCTCGAATGCCGGCAATGATTTTCAGGTCCGCCGCCTCCGTTCGGGCGCGTTCGAGCGCCCGCGCGAGCTGGGCGACCCGCGACTTCTTCACCTCGAGCTCGGCTCCGACGTTCTCGCGGAGCTTCTTGAGGCGATCGGTACCGATGACGTAGGTTCTGTGGAGCTGGTCGCGATCGAGCTGAGAGCGCTTCATGTCGATGGAGGCGATCAGGCCCTGGTTGGCGAGCTCCTCGTCCGACTGAGCCTTCATCCTGGCCTTTTCCAGGTTGAACTGCACCTGGGTGAGAGCGACCTCCTCGTTCATCATGTCCGTCTGCAGCTGCACCTGCTTGGCGTGCAGCTCCGCGACCGCACCTTCCCAGGCCGACCGTGCTTCCTCGGCGCTGGCGACGAGCTGAGGGTTCGCGAGCTCCACCAGCACTTGCCCGACCTCGGTCAGCGCACCGGGCTTGATGTCGGCCTTCACCACGCGGCCGGGAACCTGCGCGGCCAGCTGTTCGACGCGTTTCGACACCAGCTGCCCGTTCGCACCGACCTTGATCTCCATCGTCCCCTGCTGCACGGTTTCGATGCTGAGCCTGGTCCGATCGACCCTCTGCGTACGAAAGTCGATATTCGCGAGAACGACGGTGGCTCCGACGAGGGCGCAGGCGACTGCGATGACGGCCGCCGCGACCTTCTTCTGCGATGCTCCGGTCTTGGGTCTCATGCGATCCATTGGGGGCCACCATCACTCCGCCAGTGGGGCTCTTGCGCCTGCCGCGTCTTGCCTGTCGGGAGACTCAGGTCGGCGGCTACCGTCTCGGAACGGATACTGCTTCGCCCCGTCGGTTACGGAACCGATCACGAACCACAAAGCACCACACGCGCCCCCCGCCAAGGGGAAGGGCCTCAATGCAGCCGACGCGCCGAAAGGTCGGCAGCCAGGCGTCCCCTGACGCCAGGATCAACTTCCATCGCCTTCGCCAGAAGGCGGTTCACTCGCCTTCACTCCAGGAGTCACATGTTGGAGGCCACCCACTGTCCGCCCGGACAGGGCGGCATGCGGCCCAGGGCTTTCGATGACGCCGCCAGACTCGGTCTTCTCGCATGACCGGGATCGATTCTCTCGTTCGCCTTCCCCGCGAGAGCGGTGACCGGGGGATCGCTTCCGCGGCTCGCCTCCTCGCTCAGACGGACCAACCGTCCCCGGGGAAACTCGACGGCAATCGACTTCCCGATCATGGACACGGACACGATCAACCTCAGCGAACCACGCTCTTCCCGCACGATGCCGCAGTACCCGCAGAACGGTCCCTCCTTGATTCGCACCGCATCGCCGCGGGCAACATCCGCGCACAGCGTGAGGGACGCACCGCTGGCCTGGAGCTGCCAGATCTGTCGCAGCTCCACGGTGAGCCGGGTCTGGTCGACGACCTCGATGACCTTGACCAGAGCGCCCGTGCGCCAGAGCGCCTGGCGGAGCCCAGGCCCGCGCCGGAGGAACAGGTAGCCGGGGAACAGCGGCAGGCGAGAGACCAGCACCCGATCGGAATACGCGGTTTTCTGCTCGATCTGGGGAAGGTAGAAGGGGCTCTTCGCCGCGAGGAGCACCCGGGCCACGGCCTTCTCGTGCCGACTGCGCAGATGCGCGACCTCCCACGGCGCGTCCGACGTCGGCAGCTCGATCACGTCATCCGGGAAGAATTCGAGCTCTTTACCCAGGATCGGCATAGCTGGAGTCCCCCAAGAGACTGGACGTCAGGGCAACTGGCTGGTCTCCCGCGGATGATTCGCTACTTTCTGCCACATGTCAAGTAAGAATGTAGCGGTAATGTCGAATTTTGACTGTCCATACACCAAGCACAGACCGGCCGCCATTCCAACGACCAGACACCGGCGGTCCATATGGCGACCGCACTAAGGTGTAGCTCCGCGAGAGCCCACTTTTTACAACAGCCCCCGTGCAGTTTTCTTCGGGAGCCGCTCGTCTGCTCCCAGCCGCGAAGCACGGCGCCCCGGCCGACGCGTCGGGCGAGCCCTGGTACCGGTGGGAGCGCCGGACTGCGCCCTCAGCCTATGGGAAGACCCGCCGGAGGAGCCCCGCCTCTACGAGCGATGTGAACTGCTTCTCGAGCGACTGGGCGAAGCCGGCGTCGTGGACGACGACGCCCGCTTCGATGTTCCGGGCGTGGGCCGCCTCCGTGAAGTTGGCCGAGGTGACGAGCGACGTGTGGCCGTCCACCACGACACACTTGGCGTGGATGACGGCCCGCTCGTCGCCTTTTCCCGCCAGCGAACGCGGGTCGTAGTAGAGCTCGGGCTGCCGCGCCGCGGGCCAGTTCTTCTTCAGGAACTCGCGGTAGTAGTCGCGCGCGACGGCGT
>CALBDV010000648.1 GCA_937927565.1 uncultured Holophagales bacterium | reverse complement strand
GCGAGCGAATCCTCCTACCCGTCAGGAGCCCGGGAAGACCTCTGCCCCGATCAGGCGAGGTCGACGCGGGTGCCGCAGAGATCAGCGTATGCAGAGCCTGACACCCCGAGCATCCTCGGAGTCTTGTCGGTCGCTGACAGCCGCCGGCGCGGGGCGGTCGTCTACGCTCTCCTCGCCGAAGACCTCGGCCTCGCCTGAGCCGGCGGGCGACGCGCCCTCTGGATCGCCTCGGCGATCCATCCCTGCATCGGGACATCGGGCGTCGCGACGAGGTCGAAGGCGAGCTCCAGGGCGCGGCGGTTGACGGCCCACACGTCCGGCGCGGACGTACGGGTCGGCCCCATCATCGAGAAGCAGAACCACGCCTCGGGACGCTGGCCTGCCCGCAGGCGCAGCTCCACGCGCGCGTCCCCGGAGGTCCTCTCGCCGACCCCTTCCCACGCCACCTGGAAGGCGGCTGGCGGCGGGAACGGCGCAGGAGAGACCGGCGGCCCCTCGAACCCGGCGGCGGTCAGCCTGCCGAGGTAGGCGTCGACCACGGCGCGAAGGTCCGGCCGCGCCGCGCGCGACACCACGGCGAGATCCACCCTCCCTACGACCAGTCCCTGCGGCCTGTTCACCAGGCTCGCCGAGAAGACGTCCGTCCCGGCGGCGTCCGGCCCCTCGACCTGCCAGGACTCTGGATAGAACAACAGGAAGTCGCTCGGCGAACTCCGCGCCAGCGTACCGAGCCCTTCGGCGCTGTGCCACGTGCCGGGCTCGAGGAAGCGGAGCCCGGCCGCGGCGACCGCCAGCCGGTCGGCCCAGCGATCGTAGGTCTCCTCCGTGGCTGCGGCGTGCAGGACGAGCATCCGGCTGCCACGCTTCAAGGTGGAGCGGCGCAGGACGAGCATCCCGCGTTCGGTCCTGCTCCGGGAGAGGACGTCGATCGAGCGACCGTCCGGCGAGTCGATCTCGCGACGACGGAGGATCTCCTCGCCGCTGCGCTCGAGGTCGGGCAGAAGCAGGTCCGCCGGGGCGACGTCCCGCTCGAGGAGCCGCCCGGTCACCACGATCTCGGCTTCCGGCTCCTCGGCCAGCCTGCACCGGGCCAGCAAGGTCAGCGGATTCTCCCGCGAGGGCGCGGGGCCGGGTTCGCCCAGGCGGGCCCATCCCTCGGGCAACGGCAGGCTGAAGTGGAAACGGGGGTCCTCCGGCCCCGTTTCCTCGTGGTCTCTGCACCCGGGATGACCCGCCCGCGGGTCGTCGAGGCCCGGTACCGGGAACGGATACGAGTCGTTCATCGCTTCGCCCGCCACGCCTCAGCCGATCCGCACGTTCGGACACCCCTCGGCGATGGTGTTCGGGATGCCCGCGTTCGCGGAGGAGCCCGTGTCGCGCCAGGGGTTCGGGATCGTGAGCTCGATGTTAAAGCCGGGAAGGGGGTGGACAGAGAGCCCCCCCCGGAGGTGGAGGGCCTGCTCCCGGTGGTCGTAGTAGATGCGCGGCTCGCTCTCGAGACCCAGGCCCAGACCCCCGTCGACCGACGCGTCCAGCCGGGCGACCCGCGCGTCGATGAGAACGCCACCCTGGACGTTGTAGACGTCCCCTCCGACGTGCAGGCCATAGCCGGCGCCCGTTTCCCGGCCGCTATCGCCCCACTGGAGCCCTCCCTGCTCCTGGACTCGGCCGACACGACCCTGGCCGTCGAGGGCGAAGTAGGGGCGGTCGGACGGGCCCGCGCCGAGAGTGATCCTGCCGCGGCCGAGGCCGGCTTCGCCGCCCTGCGCGACGTTGAACCCCGGCAGTCCGGAGGAGTCGCCGTGTGCATGGCGCTCGGAGTCGCTGTAGAGGCCGTCGGACTGCGCCCTCGCGAAGACCGGAACCCCGAGGATCTCCCCTTCCATCGTGGCCCCGCCCCCCTGGAAGAGGGCATCCGAATCCTGGCGGCCGTCCGGCGTCCCGTCCTGGTCCCGGTCGAGTTCGTCGGAAACGACCCGCCTCGGCGCGCCTCTCCCCGCCACCCCCACCGTGTTGCAGTCGCACGAGTCGCCCATCCGCGCCGCGGCCTTTCGGCCGATGAAGACGCTCCGCGAGCCCTCGGTGACGACGCCGCCGACGTGCGGCGTGCCGGCCTCGGTCGAAAGCGGGCAGGTGTGGGGGTCGTCGAGACGCGCGGCACGCTCGCCGCCGATGCGCACCGTTGGGGCGCCGTCGGTGACCGTACCGCCGTGCGTCGTGGCGTCATTCGCTCTCGCGGCGAGGGCGGGAGGCACGCGGTGCCGCCTTCCTCAGCTCGCCGAGTCGGGGCAGGACTTCTGCCCCGTCTCCGCGTCGTCGGCGCCCGAGGGCGTCTCCGGGGCCGCCTCCTCCGCGGCGTCCGGTACGCGCTGGGCCGGGAGGTCGGGCGTGGCCGCGCGGAGGCCCGGGTTGCAGTTGATGTCGACCTCGCTTCCCTCGATGACGAGCCTCGAGTCCGAGAGGCAGATGTACGCGCTCCCCCCCTTCAGCTGAAGGTAGCTCGAGCCGGTGAGGAAGACCTCGTCGGCGACGACGTTCAG
>CALBDV010000647.1 GCA_937927565.1 uncultured Holophagales bacterium | reverse complement strand
CGCGCACGAGATCAAGAACCCGCTGAACGCCCTGTCCCTCGGCCTCGACGTCCTCAGGCGGCGCCACCGCCCCGCCGACGAGGCCGCGGCCGCCGACCAGTCCACGCGCATCGAGGCGCTGCGGGGAGAGATCAACCGGCTCGCGGCCCTCATCAACAGCTTCCTCGCCTTCGGGCGCCCGCTCTCGCTGACGATCGCGCCCGTCGATGCGCTGACCCTCGTCCGCGACACCCTCGCGGAGCTCTCGGAGACGGCAGAGCGGGCCCACGTCGCGATCGACGCCGACCTGCCGGCAGAGCTCCCCCGCGTCCCGGCCGACGGCTCGCTGCTGAAGTCCGCCGTCTGGAACCTCGTCCAGAACGGCATTCAGACGATGGAGCGGGACGGGGGAAGGCTCGCGGTGACGGCGCACGTCGCCCCCGGGACCCCGGAAGAGGGTCCGCGCCTCGTCTTCTCCTTCGAAGACGAGGGCCCGGGCATCGAGCCGGCCCACCTCGCGCGCCTGTTCGAGCCCTGGTTCTCGACGAAGGAAGGGGGCGTGGGGCTGGGCCTGGCGATGGTGAAGAGGATCGTCGAGGAGCACGGGGGCCGGGTGGAGGCCGGGAACCGCGAAGGAGCGCACGGGGCCGTCTTCCGGATCCGCCTCCCCCTCGCGGTCGCAGCTTCGGAGTAACCTCGCCGCGTGAACGACCGCGCTCCGCTCGCGACCCTTCTCGTCGTCGACGACGAGAAGCACCAGCGCGAGTCCCTCCAGATGATCCTCGAGGACGAGGGGTACCGCGTGTCGGCCGCGGCCGACGGCCGGCAGGCCCTCGCCCTCGCGGCCGAGACGCATCCCGAGGTCGTCCTGACCGACCTGAAGATGCCGGGCCTCTCGGGCATGGACCTCGTCCGCGCCCTCTCCGAGCACCCGTCCCCGCCCCGCGTCATCCTCATCACCGCCCACGGCTCGGTCGAACGGGCGCGGGAGGCGCACCGCCTCGGCGCGTTCGACTACATGAGCAAGCCCGTCGTCGCGGACGAGCTCCTCTTCCGCGTCGAGCGCGCCCTCGAGAGCCACAGGCTCGCCGAGAAGGCGCTCCGCCTCGAGCGGCGACTCAAGGGAGACGGCCTCGAGACGGCGGTCGGCGACAGCGCCGCGATGCGCGAGGTCTTCCGTCTCGTCGAGAAGATCGCCCCCACGCAGTCGACCGTCCTCGTGAGGGGCGAGTCGGGCACCGGCAAGGAGCTCGTCGCCCGGGCGATCCACTCGCGCTCCGGCCGCTCGGCGCGGCCGTTCCACGCCATCAACTGCGCCGCCATCCCCGAGAACCTCCTCGAGAGCGAGCTCTTCGGGCACGAACGGGGGAGCTTCACCGGGGCCGACTCCCGCAAGGCCGGCCTCTTCGAGGCCGCCTCGGGCTCGACGCTCTTCCTCGACGAGATCGGCGACCTTTCGCTCCCGCTGCAGGGCAAGATCCTGCGCGCGCTCCAGGAACGGGAGGTCCGGCGCGTCGGCGGCAACGAGACGATCCCGGTCGACGTCCGGGTCGTCGCCGCCACGAACCGCGACCTCGAGGCGATGATGAAGGCCGGGCAGTTCCGCGAGGACCTCTTCTACCGCCTCAACGTCATCCCGATCGTCCTGCCGCCCCTGCGCGAGCGGTCCAGCGACATCCCGGCCCTCGTCCACCGCTTCCTCGAGAAGGCGAACGCCACGCACGGAACGGGCGTCGCGGAGATCGACGCCGGCGTCCTCGACCTCCTCGTCCGCCACCCCTGGCCGGGGAACATCCGGCAGCTGGAGAGCGTCGTCGAGCGGGCCGTCCTCCTCTGCGAGGGGTCGGTCGTGAAGCCCTCGGACCTCCCTCTCGAGATCCGCCTCCAGACCGCTCCCGCCGCCCGCCCCTACGGCTTCGAGATCCCGCCCGAGGGAATCGACATCGAGGAGCTGGAGCGCCAGCTCATCGTCCAGGCGATGGAGCGTTCGGGCTGGGTCATCGCAAAAGCCGCGCGTTTTCTCGGCCTCACCTACCGCACTCTCCAGTACCGGCTCGAGAAGTTCGGGATCCGGAAGCCCGCCTGATTCGGCGGCAGGCACCGTCCGTCTCCCCGGCGCCCGACGTACCATCCCGGAAACCCGACCCGGCACTGGAGGCGTAGACGGTGGAGATGACGTACAGACCCACGACCCTCGGAGAGCTCGTCGAAGCCGGCTACCGCCACCGCTCCGTCCGCGACGAGATGCGCGAGAACCTCCTCGCGATGCTCGCCCGCGGGGACAACCCGTTCCCGGGGATCCTCGGCTACGACCGGACGGTCGTCCCCGCCCTCGTGAACGCCGTCCTGGCCCGGCACGACCTGATCCTCCTCGGCCTGCGCGGGCAGGCGAAGACGCGCATCCTGCGCGCCCTCGTGAACCTCCTCGACGAGGAGACGCCCGTCATCGCCGGCTCCGAGCTGAACGAGTCCCCCTTCGCCCCGTTCACGAAGTACGCCCGCAGCCTGGCCGCCACCGCCGGCGACGACGTCCCCGTCGCCTGGCTCCCCCGCGCGGCGCGCTACCGCGAGAAGCTCGCGACGCCCGACGTGACGATCGCCGACCTGATCGGCGACGTCGACCCGGTGAAGGCGGCGACGCTGAAGAAGACGTTCGCGGACGAGGAAGTGATCCACTACGGGATCGTCCCCCGGACGAACCGCGGCATCTTCGCCATCAACGAGCTGCCCGACCTCGCCCCGCGCATCCAGGTCGGCCTCCTGAACATCCTCGAGGAGCGCGACCTCCAGATCCGCGGCTTCCCGGTCCGGATCCCGCTCGACGTCGTGATGGTCTTCTCGGCGAACCCCGAGGACTACACGAACCGCGGGAACATCATCACGCCGCTGAAGGACCGGATCGCCTCGCAGATCCTCACCCACTACCCGCGCGACGTCGCCACCGCGAAAGCGATCACCGACCAGGAATCGTGGAGCGAGCGGAAGCTCGACGGCATCGAGGTCCGGCTGCCCGACTCCTTCAAGACCCTCGTCGAGGAGGTCGCTTTCGCCGCCCGCCGGAGCGACCTCGTCGACCAGGCCTCGGGCGTCTCGGCCCGGATGCCGATCGCGATGCGCGAGCTCCTCGTGTCGAACATGGAACGGCGCGCCGTCCTCACGGGCGAGAAGGTCGTCGCCCCGCGCCTCGTCGACCTCTTCGCCACGCTCCCGGCCATCACCGGCAAGGTGGAGATGGTCTTCGAGGGCGAGCAGCAGGGAGCCGAGATCGTCGCCCGCAGGCTGATCGGCGACGCGGTCAAGGCCCTCTTCGACGCGACCTTCCCGCCCATCGACGGCCCCCGTGCCCGCGGCGACCGCTCGCGGCGCCGCGAGACCGAGGAGGACGAGGCCGGCCCGTTCGGCCGCGAGCGGAACCCGCCCCCCATCGCCGGTCCCTACGGGCCCGTCGTCAATCACTTCCGCAGCGAGAGGAAGGTCGTCCTCTCCGACGAGACCCCGTTCGCGAGGCACCTCGCCGACCTCGACGCCATCGACGGACTCGCCGAGATCGTCGCCTCGAACGGGAAGCCCGCCGACGAATTCGAGAGGGCCTTCCTGATGGAGCTCGTCCTCGAGGGGCTCGTCCTGAGCCTGAGGATTGCGCGCGAAGACCTCGACTCGACCGTCACCTACGCGGAGATGGCCCGGTTGAACCTCATGAGGAGCCGGGGGTAGCCGGGCTCGCCGCCGCGAGGGTGAACCTGCGGGGCGGGTAGACGCGCCGCCGGTCCGCCGTCTCGAAGACCACCTCGAGGACGTGCGGGCCGGGGGCGACCGCGTCTGCAGGAAGGGTGGCTTCGTACCCGGCCCGCGACGCGTCGCCCACCTCGGGCATGACCGACGAGACGTCGGGACGCGCCGTCCGGACGAGCCTCTCCGGTGCGACGGCCACGCCGTCCACGCGGAACTCCACCGGGGCGACGAGCCCGCCTCCGCGCTCCTGGCACCAGCCCCGAACGAAGAGAGGCGGACGGACCACGGCCCCTTCGGGCGGGTCGTCGACCGAGGAGAGGAGGTCGTCGTCCGTCGCCTTGAACGGGCGGGCGTCCCGCGCGGCCCCCGCATCCCAGATGGTGACCCGGAGATACCGCGCGCGGCTGATCCGCTGCAGGACGTCGCTCTCGAGACGGAAGTCGCGCAGCGGCCGGAGCCCGGAGACGCCCCTGTCGTGGGTGACGACGAGGCCTTGCGCCGGGGCGTCGAGGGGCCGTCCGGACTTCAGCTCGCGCCAGAGGACCTCGCGAGGACCGAGCTCCTTCCGGTGCACCCAGAGGCCGGGATCGACGAGGAGCGGGCGTCCGCGCAGCGCGGGGTCTTCCCGCAGTGCCGCCATCGCGGCGACCGGCGGGCTCGGGCGAGAGGCCAGCTCGGCCAGGGGCCGCACCGCCGGAATCGCGACGAGCGCCAGGAGCGCCGTACCCAGGACGGCCGCCAGCCAGCGCGCACGCGCGCGCAGCCAGGTCAGGCCGAGCGCGGCCCCAAGCGGCGCCGCCGCCAGGAACGCGATGCCGTACCTCGGGGCCGTCGCCGGGTTGAGTGTCGCGACGGAAAAGAAGAGAAGCGGAAGGAACGCGAGGGCGACCAGCCGCGCGGCGCGGGGAGCGACCACCGCGCCAGCCCCCGCGAGCCAGAACGCCGTGGCTGGCCACACCCCGCCGAAGGGGTCGACGAGCCAGCGGGACCAGAGCGCCACCGTCGCGAACGCCGGAAGTGACGGGGCTTCGGACGTCCGGACGTATTCCGCGACGGCCTTCGCCGCCGCGAGGTACGGGGCCAGACCTCCCGACCCCGCCACGACGGGAACGTAGGGGAGGAGCCCGACGGCGAGCCCGGCCCCCGCTGCCCAGGCCGCCCGGCGCACTCCGACCCGTGTCCTCAGCGCGCGGAGAGCGACGACGAGCGCGAAGGGAAGGAGGGCGATCGCGACCTGCGGACGGACCCCGGCCGTCGCCCCGACCGCCAGCGCGGCCAGGACGAGCCCTCCGCCGTCCGGCGTCCGGGCTGCCCGAACGAGCAGGAGGACGGCGAGCAGGAACGCCGCGGCGCCCAGCGAATCCGTGAGCGGGCGGACCGAATGGAGCCAGACCGCCGGGACGCACGCCCAGAGAAGCCCCGCCCAGAGCGACTCCTCCTTCCCCGCACCCAGCTCCCGCGCGAGAAGGACGACGAGGACGATCGCCACGATTCCCGCCACCAGGGCGATTCCGAGCGTCGCACCGAACGGCGAGGCCCCGAGCAGGACGAGCAGGCGGGCGGGAAGGACGAAGAGCGGGTAGCCGGGAGCGTGAGGATGGTTGACACGTACGTCGACACCGTCCCGGGCCGCCCAGAGGAAGAGGATCTCGTCCCACTCCCACGTGTCCCGCGCGAGCGTGAGAAGTCGGAGGACGAAGACGGTCGCCAGCGCCGCCAGCGGAAGGAGGTCCCGCCGCGGCGACATCCGCCGGAATCGCTCCAGGACGCCTAGTTCCACCGGACCTTCGCCCCGGGGTAGTGCCGCATCCGGCCACTGCGCGAGCGGAACTGGACCGAGACCACCACATCGCCTTCGACACCGGGTGGTCGCGGGACGATTGCCTCGTAGCCGGCCAACGAGCAGTCCCCCATCTGCGGAAGCGCTGCAGCGACGTCGGGCCGCGGGACGCGGCGAAACGAAGCCGGCTCGACCTCGACGCCACCGACGAGGATCTTCACGAGGAGGTCCTCCCCGGGCTCGCGCGCCCAGCCACGGACGAGCAGGTCTCCCCGGACCTGCTGTCCTTCCACCGGGCCGTCCATGCTCCCGTACAGGAGCGGATCGACGGCCCACGGCGTCGCGACGCCCTCGACCGGCGCCATCCCGAGCGGAGGAGGAAGGGCCACCTCGAACACGACGAGATCGACCAGCCGCTCCCTCGAGAAGAACGGGAACGCCAGGGGTGTCCGGCGCAGAACCGGAAAGCCGAACCAGGCCAGGGTCGTCTCCACCTCTCCGGCGTCCTTCTCGAAGGCGATCGCGCAGGCCGTCCGACCACGGCTCGCGGCGAGCGCGGCGTCGAGGCGCTGCAGGTTCAACGGAGCCTCGAACAGCCCTTCGACCTGGAGCCCGATCATCGGGGCGTCGCGGTCGAGGAGGGACATGAGCCCGTTGGACTTCGGCCCCACGTCGATCCAGACCGGGTTCACGGGTATCACCTTGCGCTCGTCCGGGGAGAGGAAGGCTCGAAGGTCGCGGTCCCGCAGGAGGAAGAGCGCGTCCCTCGCCGCGGAGCCGGGAGAGTGGAAGACGGTGGGCCGGCCGCCCCAATCCGAGCGGAGCACGAACACGACGCCCCGCGCGGACTGCGCCGCGGCGAGGAGCAGGAGGGCGGCGGCGGCGACGCGCGGAGCGAGCGGGCGCCTGGAGGCCGGACCGCTTTCCTCGCCGGACGACCGCTGGACGAGCTTCGCGGCGACGAGCGCGACCAGCAGCCCTCCGAGGAGCTCGAGGAAGAGACCGTAGCGGTGATAGCCCGTCCCGAGGCTCCACAGGAGCGCCCCGACGACGACGATGGCCGAGATCGCCCGCAGGAGCGCGTCCTTCCGGAATGCGACGAGCGCGGCGAGGGCCAGCAGCCAGCCGAGCGCGAGCCGGCCGGTCGTCACGGCGAACTCGGAAAGGCGTTCCGGCCGGAGCGCCGAGAGGAGCGGCCAGCCGAGGGACTCGACGGCGGAGGAAGGCCCCCACCGGATGTCCTTGATGTCGAGGAGCGGGTAGAAGGGCGACGCGAAAAGCCTGTTGAAATACGGAAAGACGGGACTCCCGGTCTTCGCGAGCAGGAGAAGCGCGTGAGGGGCCACCGGGAGCGCGATCGCCACCGCCCCCGCGGCCGCGGCCCCGAGAATCGCCAGGGCTCGGGGCCTCTGGGTCCGCGGGCCGAGCCAGCGGACGAGGGCGACGAGCCCTATGGGGAGCACGAAGACGAGGTTCGTCAGCTTGAGCGCCACCGCCGTGCCGAGGAGAACACCCAGGGCCGCGGTCCTCCGGTGGAGCGGCCGCAGTGGCTGGACGTCGGCCGTCGCAATCCGCGTCGCCTCGAGGAGGACGGGAAGCGAGAAGAGGTCGACCATGTAGCCCGAGACCTCCCAGAGCATTCCCTCGGCCGTCACCGCGAGAAGGACGGCCGCAGCCCGGGCCCGCTCGTCCTTCACCGACGGCGTGAGAAGCCTCCAGAGGATCTGGCCGCACCAGACGAGCGCGAGAGCGCTCCCGACCGTGCCGCCCCGATAACCCAGGACCGCCCGGAACATCGCGGTGACGAGATCCGCCGCGGGATTCAGGAACGGAAAGAAGTACGGGTAGAAGTCGCCGGGCGGGAACAGGGGTCCCCAGAGACCCCGCTCCCCGTGCATCACGTGGTAGTTGAGGGTGTCGTACCCGACGTCCGGAAGCGGGGCGCGCAGGGCCCAGAGAACGAGGACCGGAAGCGCGACCGTCAGCCAGAAGATCAGCGGCGGCGACGGACGCTCGTGCGCGCTCCTCCGGACGACCGCGACCGCCGCGAGGCCGACCGCCGCCGCGAGGACCAGCGGGAGGACTCTCCCCGGCATCAGCCAGAGCGCCTGTCGGGCGATGGACGTCGCGAACGCGAAGACGAAAAGGTCCTCCAGGTGCGGGACCGCCCCGAGGATGCGGTCGAGCGACGCGAATCGGGAGGCGTTCGCTCTCAGGCGTCCTCC
Source organism: uncultured Holophagales bacterium (assembly GCA_937927565.1). GTDB lineage: Bacteria > Acidobacteriota > Thermoanaerobaculia > UBA5066 > UBA5066 > UBA5066. Next base: position 18,347 of record CALBDV010000647.1, on the reverse strand, counting down.
CCGCTTCGCACGTCCGTCCGGCCACCGCCCTCGATGCGGTCGAGCCTCTCGCGGAGCAGGGCGACGCTCTGCGCCAGCTTCCGATTGCGCGCCTCGAGGCGCGTGAGGGCGACGCTCTGCAGGAGGAGGATCACGAGACCGCCGAAGACGAACGCTCCGAGGATGAGGACCGGCGGGTAGTAGATGCCGACGAAGTCCGCGAGGACGAACTGGATCCGCCGGTGCGAGGCGAATGCCCCCGCGACGATGGCCGCGGCGAGCCAGATGATCGACTGCCACTCCGTCAGGCGGCGCCGGCGGACGAGCTCGACGACGACGGCGATCGCCGCCAGCGCCAGAATCGCCCCGGCGAGCTGGACCCGCACTTCGTAGCTCGGCATGCCGTTCCTGCTCCTCCCGCGTTCCCCGCTCAGCGCGCCGGGCGCCGCAGCGCCTCGACGACGAGAGCGAACGTCACTTTGACCGGATAGTAGATCGCCGTCCAGCCCCCGAGGGACGAGTGCCCGCCGTCCCGCGCGCGCATCTTCACCGGAACTTCCACGAGGCGCAGCCCCGCGCGGCCCATCAGGAGATTCGACTCCGGCTCGGGGTACTCGTCGGGGTAGACGTCTGCGAGCAACGCGAGCGCCCGTGGTCCGAACGCCCGCAGGCCGGACGTCGGGTCGGTGATGCGAAGGCCTCCGAGGACCCTGAGAAGGAAGGTGAGCCACCGGATTCCACCCCGCCGAAGCCTCGTCGAGCGGAATCCCCCTTCGTCGAGGAACCGGGAGCCGACCGCCACGTCCGCACCCGACGCGAGGAGGCCGTCCACGACCTTGCGCGCCTCGGAGGGCGGGTGCTGGCCGTCGCCGTCGAGGCGGACGACGACCCGCGCGCCGGCGCTGCGAGCCCAGAGGAGCCCGGTCTGCTCCGCCGCCGCCACCCCGGAGTTGAACGGGAGCTCGATGACGACCACGCCGCTCTCGCGGGCGCAGCGGGCCGTGTCATCGGTCGAGCCGTCGCTGACGACGACGATCGTCCAGTCCGGACAGTCGCGTGCCAGCTCCGCGAGGAGCGCGGGCAACGAGGCTTCTTCGTTCCAGGCGAGGACGAGCGCGACGATTCGAGCGTTCATGCGGTGAGCCAGGGGCGTCCGCCGGAGTCCGGACCGGGGTACTTGGTCGTAGGATCTCACACGTATGGACGTCCGCTACGGAGAGCTGCCGCTCGACCTCCTCCGCGCGCTCTTCACCTTCGAGGAGCTGAAGAGGCTCTTCCTCGACCTCGTCACCCGGCTCGGGGGCGACGTCGAAGAGGCGATGGAGACGATGCGGCGGCTCCAGGAGCGGGGCATCCTCGACCCCGGCCTCGACCTCGACGCCTTCCTCGCCGCGCTCGAGGAGAAGGGGATCGTCGGGCGGGACGCCGAGGGCGCGCTCGCTCTCGCAGGTTCCGGCGAGCGGCAGATCCGGCGGGCCGCGTTCGAGGAGATCTTCTCGTCGCTTTCGAAGTCGGGCGGCGGCCTCCACGCGCTCCCGCGGGCGGGAACGGGAACGGACCTCCTCGAGGAGACGCGCGCCTGGGAGTTCGGCGACGACCTCTCCCGCCTCGACGGCATCCGGACCGTGACGAACGCCGCCCGGCGCAGCCCGGAGACGCTCGCGCTCGCTCCGGAGGACTTCGAGGTCCACGAGGTGGAGCACCAGTCGGCCTGTGCCACCGCCATCGCCATCGACATCTCCCACTCGATGATCCTCTACGGCGAGGACCGCTTCACCCCCGCCAAGAAGGTCGCACTGGCGCTCACCGAGCTGATCCTCTCGAAGTACCCGAAGGACACGATCGACGTCGTCCTCTTCGGCGACGACGCCACGCAGGTGCCGATCGACTCGCTCTCGAAGGCCCAGGTCGGCCCGTTTCACACGAACACGAAGGCGGGCCTCGCCCTCTGCCGCGGCATCCTCCAGGGGCGCCGCTCGCGCAACCGCCAGCTCTTCCTCATCACCGACGGCAAGCCGTCGTGCATCCGCGAGAACGGAAAGCTCTACAAGAACCCGTTCGGCCTCGACCTGAAGATCGTCAACCGGACGCTCGACGAGGCGGAGCGCTGCCGCCGCGAGGGGATCCAGCTGACGACCTTCATGCTCGCGACCGACCCGGGGCTCGTCGACTTCGTCGACACGCTCACGAGGGTCGCGCGGGGGCGGGCCTACTACGCCGCTTCGGACGACCTGGCGTCGTTCGTCTTCCGCGACTACATCCGGAACCGCCGCAAGCTGTTCCGGTAGACGCAACTCGGCGGGCGTCCCGCGGAGCGTCAGGTGCACAGGGGGGCCATAGAATCGTCCTGTGCGCCGGCTCGCCCTGCTGCTCGCAAGTCTCCTCGCCTCGATCGCCTACTCCTGGCCCCTTCCTTCCCGGCTCGACACCGTCCTGCGCGACCCTCACGACGCCCAGACCCAGGCGTGGGTCGTCGCCTGGGTCCGCCACGCCCTGACGAGCGACCCGTCCTCCCTCTACCAGGCCAACGCCTTCGCCCCCGCCCGCGACGTCCTCGCCTTCTCCGAGCCCCTCCTCGGGTACGGCCTCCTCGCAATCCCGCTGGCCGCGGCCGGTCTCTCGCCGGCAGGCGTCCTCAACGCGCTCTGCATCCTCGTGCTCGGCCTGTCCGTCTTCTCGATCGCCTGCCTCGCCCTGGAGCTGGGGGCCCGCCCCGGCGCGGCCTTCGTCGGTGCGGTCGCCGCCGGCTTCGGGGCGCTCACGACCATACAGTTCGGTTTCGTCTCGTTCACCGCCTTCGGCGGCATCGCCTGGATGGTGCTCTTCGCCCGGCGCCTTCTTCGCGGCGGAACCCTGCGCGACGCGGCGGGCCTCGCCCTGGCCACGGCGATAACGGCCTGTTTCTCGCTCCACTTCCTCGCCTTCGGCCTCGGCACCGTGCTGGTGCTGGGGGTCGCACATCTCGTCGTCGCCCCGGGGCCCACGCTGCGGCACGCCGGGCCCAGGATGGCGGCGGCGTTCGCTCTGGCAGGGCTCCTCCTGGTTCCCCTCCTCGTACCGCTCCTGCGCGTCAGGAAGAACGAGGGCTTCCAGCGGGGCCGGGACGAGGTCGCGAGGTACTCCGCTTCGCCTATCCGCTTCGCCTCGACGACCCAGTTCAATCCGGGGCAGGCCTTTCTGCCGGCCCGTAGCGGCACGGAAATGGCGCTCTACCCGGGCTCGGTCGCGCTCGCCCTCGCCTTCGCAGGGCTCGTGCTCGTGCGCCGCTCCCCGGCGCTTCCCGCTCTCGCCGGCACGGGGGTGCTCGTCGCGGCAACCGGGGCGCTCGGGGCGATGGGCCTCAACGCCCCGCTGTGGCCCGTGCTCACGTTCCTGGCGCCCCCGCTCTTCGGCGGAATCCGTGTCGCCGCACGCTTCGGCTTCGTCCTCCAGATCGGAATGGGACTCCTCGCCGCCTGGGGCGCCGGAAAGCTCCTCGCTCTCGTCAGGGAAGGTGCGACCCGCTCCCTGGCGACCGGAGCGCTCCTCGTCCTCGTCGCCCTCGACTCGAGGCAGACGTATCCGTTCACCTTCCATCCCGAGACCGAGCCTTCACCCGCCGATACGTTCCTCGCCCGCTCCATCACCGGGGGACCGATCCTCCACCTGCCCCTGACCCACGAGCCGGAGGAGGCGCGGCTCCTCTACGCCTCGACCCGCGGATTCCCGAAGATCGTCAATGGCACCCTGAGCTACGTGCCTGCAAGGCATCAGGCCCTCGCGGCCCGGTTCGCGGCCGGTCCTCTCGACCCGGCTCTCCTCGCACTCCTCGAATCCTGGCCCGTCGGCGTGATCGTCCTTCACGACCACTGGATGCCGCCCGCGGACCGGGCCCGAATCCTCCTCTTTCTGGACGAGGCACGGGCCGCCGGGCGGCTGTCCGGACCACTCCGGTTCGGTCACGGGAACGGTCAGGACTGGCTGTTCGGCGTCGTGAAGAACGAAGCGGTCGTCCCCCCTTCGGAGCTCGCGGCCCACGACCTCGGGGCCGAGGCGGACGAGTGGGCCGTCCGCGTGGAAAGAGCCCGCGACACCGACCCGTCCCGCAACGACGACTCCCTCATGGGCTCCGTGGATGGGCCGGCGGAGGGCGACGCCGTCCAGGGAAAGCTCCTCGTCCGCGGCTGGGCGCGGACAGAGGAAGAGGATCTCGAGGTCTCGTTCCTCATCGACGGCGAGATCCGGGTGCCGGCCTCCTTCCGCCGCGTCTCGCGACCCGACGTCGCGAGGGCTTTCCCTCGTCTCGGGACGTGTGCGTCGGCGGGGTACGAGGCCGAGTTCCCGTTCGGAACCGGCGACGAAGGGAAGAGGGAGCTGCAGGCCCTCTTCCGCACCCGGGATGGGCGCTTCCGGCTCTACCCGGTGCGGACGTTCAGCTGGAGACCGTAGGCCGGGCGCGACGGTCGTGCCTCCGCGAGTACGGGAAGGCTTCCGGCAGGCGTCAGTCGCCAGGCAGGAAGAGCACCGTCCGTGAAGCGAGCGAGGCGGGAAGCCGCCGGGCGATGGTCCGGCGCAGCTCGGCGGGCGTCCCGCGGAGCGTCAGGTGCGTCAGGACGAGCGCCTCGTTCGCGAAGAGGTCCGCCCTCTCGGCCAGATCATCGACGTGCAGGTGGCCGTAGTTTCGGGCGCGCGGCAGGTCCCCGTCCTCGACGAACGAGCACTCGAGGAGAAAGACCTTCGCCTCGAACGCCTCGCGCGGGGCGGTTTCGAAGATCCCGGCGCCGGTGTCGCCCGAGAACGCGAAGAGCGGCCGCGGGCTCCGCTTCGTCACCTCCTCGCCGCCCAGGATCGCGGCGCGGATCTCTTCCTCGGGCCGGCCCTGCCACCCGGGGACGAGACGTCGCCTCACCTCCGACGCCACGAATCCGACCGCCGGGACCCGGTGGTCGGCGCGGAACGCCGAGACGGAGAGGTCCTTGCGGAGGTCGACCGAGTCGCCCGGCCCGAGCCCGTCGACCGTCACGTCGTACGCGACCCCCTCGAGCCCCCCGTGGAGGGCGAGGATCTGCCGCCAGGCCGGGACGGCCGCCGGGTCGGTGAAGACGCGGCCGGGCGGCTGGCGCAGGAGGCGCCGCTGGGAGGCCCAGTAGGCCAGGCCGCCGGCGTGGTCGAGGTGGGCATGGGAGAGGAAGAGGTTGGGGACGGAGACGATCTCCGAAGGGCTCCGGCCGACGTCGAAGGCGAGGTCGAGCGAGGGGACGTGGAACCAGGTCTCCCGCCCCGCGATCGAGACGCCCCGGAACGGGATTCCCGCCAGCGTCAGGGAAAGGGGCGCCCAGCGCTCGCGCTCGCTCATCGGTGTCAGGATACCGCCCGCAGCGGCGAGGCCGAGCAGCCTATACTGGACGCAGAAGTACGATCCGAACTCACCGACCGGGGGCATTGATGGTCCTCTTCAATCACTCGACCCGCGAGCTGACCGCGAAGATCGTCTACTACGGTCCCGGCCTGTGCGGGAAGACGACGAACCTCCGCCTCCTTCACGAAAAGCTCGACCAGGCGACGACGGGCCGCCTCCTCTCGCTCTCGACGGCGCAGGACCGGACGATCTACTTCGACCTCCTCCCGGTCGAGCTCGGCAACGTCAAGGGCTACACGGTCCGGTTCCAGCTCTGCACGGTGCCCGGGCAGGTCTTCTACAACGAGACCCGCAAGCTCGTCCTCCGGGGCGCCGACGGCATCGTCTTCGTCGTCGACTCGCAGTGGTCGATGCTCTCGCACAACCTCGAGTCGTTCCAGAACCTGCGCGAGAACATGGCGGAGCTGGGCCAGAACCTCGACGAGGCCGCCGTCGTCATCCAGTACAACAAGCGCGACCTGCCCGGCGTCCTCTCCGTCCAGGCGCTGCAGGAGTCGCTCGGTTTCCAGGAGTTCCCGTTCGTCGAGTCGATCGCGGCCGACGCCAAGGGGGTCGTCGAGACCTTCAAGCTCGTCTCGAAGCTGACGTTCGTCCACATCCTGAAGCGGCTCCAGCGCTCGCCGGACGGCGAGAAGCTCGGCCCCGACTGGGTCGGCGCCTCCCCTCCGAACTCGCAGTCGACGATGCGGGTCCCGCCCGTCAGCGCCCAGCTCCTCGCCCTGACGAGCACCGTCGGCCCGGCCCCGGCACCTCCGACCGAATCGCCCTTCGAGACGACCGGCTCCTGGCCCGGCCTCGCGAAAGGGGAGGTCTTCGGCGACGCGACGATCCCGCCCTTCCCGGTCGAGCCGGTGGTCGAACGAGCAGCCGAGCCGCCTGCCGATCTCCCGGTCGATCAACCTTTCGAGCCGGTCGAAGAGCCCGAACCCGAGTCACCGGCAACGCAGGACGCGGACGACACGTTCACCGAGCCGCTGCCGCCCGCGGCAGAGCCCGAACCCGAGCGCGAAACCGAATCCGAGCCGCTCCCCGAGATGGTCCTCGGACCGGTCCCCGAGCCTGAACCGGAACCGGAACCGGAACCGGAACCGAACCTGGAACCGGAGACGGAACCGGAACAGAGACTGGAGCCGGTACCGGAACCGGAGCCGGAGCCGGAACCTGCCGCCGAGACACCTTCCGAGCCGGAGCCCGCTCCGGCGCCTGAGTCCGGCGGAATCGACTCGCAGCGGGAAGCGGGTCTCGAGCCGTCGACCCTCCTGCGCGACATCGGGCTGGGCCCAGAGCCGAAGGCGCCGCCCGAGCCTGTGCCCGGTCAGGCTGAAATCGAAGCGGCACCGCCAGAGCCACTGCTCGCGCCAATCCCCGAACCGCCACCACCGCCTCCTCCCCCGCCTCCGGCCCCCGAGCCTCCGCCTCCTCCGCCCGCCGCGGCCGTGTGGGCCGAGGCGTTCGCGGGGCTCTCCGCCCGGCTCGACGAGATGGCACGAGTCCACACCGAGGAGTCCGCCCGGGTCGAAGCCCTCGCGCGGGAGACCTGGGACGCCGTCGAGGCGATACCGACCACGGTCAGGGAGGCGCTCGGCACGCTGGCGCCCATCGCCGCCGTCACCGCGCTGCGCGAGGCGCTCGAAGAGCACACCTCCGAGGTGCGCCCGAAGCTCCTCGGGCTCGTCGACGAGGCTTCGCGGCAACGGGAAGCCCTGCACGAACGCCTTGGTCAGCAGGACGACGCCGCTCGCGACTCCGCGCGGAGGCACCGCGAGGAGATCCGGGGCGACGTGGAGCGCGCCGCGGCCGCCGTGCGCGAGGTCGTGGAGGCGCTGGAGGGCCGGGTGGTCGAGCTCCGCACGACGCTCGAGGAGCGGCTCGCTTCCATCGAGGGCGCGATCGCGAAGCTCGAGGCCTCGGACCAGCTCGAGGAGGTGCGGCGGGAGACCCTCGAGGTGAAGCGCCTCGTGGAATCGAAGCTCGACGAAGCCGGCGGGCAGAGCCGACGCCTCAGCGGCTTCCTGCGGCGTGCGCTCGAGGAGCTCGACCCCCCGGACAAGGGCTGACGCCCCCGCGCGTCAACCCTGCAGCTTCGCCTGGATCTGCGCCGAGGTCGGTCCGCGCTTGCCGAGCCACGCGGCGAGCCGTTCCTCCTCGCCCGGGCTCTCCCACAGGAACTCGGCACCCGCCTCGTAGACGAGGACCATCCCCGCCCCTCCCGGCTTCGGGGCCGACCCGGCCTTGCACCGCGTGATCCGGATCGAGACGTTCAGGTCGAATCCCCCGAGATCGGCGTGGAGCGCATAGGTCGACCCGGGGCGCACCGGCCCGGAGAGCTGGAACCGGGCGCCGGTCCGCGAGACGTCCTCCACCTGCGCCTGGATCGTCGACCGGATGACGCCTTCGGCGCCTTCCGGAGCCCGGACTCTTGGAGAACGTCTTCTTTCCGAAACCACGGGCTCCTCCGTTTCCGGAACGATCGGGCGAATGCCGCCGCCCGTCAAGTCGTTACTTACGGTCGTCAGCTCGACAAGGTTCCCAGGAAGCGGGGATCCTCCCGCCAGCCGGGCCGAGCGACGACGTGCAGGTCCAGGAAGAACCGCTTCCCGAACGTCTTCTCGATCTCGATCCGGGCCGCCGTCCCCGCGTCCCTTATGAGCTGTCCGCCGAGCCCGATGACGATCCGCTTGTGGTTCTCCTTGTCCACGACGAGCGTCGCCGTCACCAGCGTCAGGTTCTTCACCTCGTCGACCTTCCACTCCTCCACCACGACGCCGAGGCCGTAGGGGATCTCCTCGCGCGTCCTCTCGAGGAACTTCTCGCGGATCAGCTCGGCGACGCGCGTCTTCTCGTCGGACGTCGTCACGGTCTCGGCCGGGTAGAGGTCCTCCTGCTCGGGGAGGTACTTGAGGATCAGCCCCGGCAGCTCGGCGAGCCCGTCGCCCGAGAGGGCCGACACCGGGACGATCTCGTCGAAGAGCCCGGTCGCCGCGAGCGCCGCCATCCGGGGCAGGAGCTTCGGCTTGGCGACGAGGTCGACCTTGTTCAGGACGCAGATCCGCGGGGGGTTGGCCTTCGCCACCAGCTCGAGGGCGTGGCGGTCGCCCGCCCCCTCCCGCTCGGCGACGTCGATGACGAGGACGACGACGTCGACGTCCAGGATCGCCTCCATCGCCTCGTCGAGCATCGCCCGGTTGAGGCGGTGGAGCGGCCTGTGGAGGCCCGGCGTGTCGACGAAGACGATCTGCCCGTCGGGGCGGTTGAGCATTCCGAGGACGCGGCGCCGCGTCGTCTGCGGCTTGTCGGAGACGATGGCGACCTTCGTCCCGACGAGGGCGTTGACGAGCGTCGACTTCCCGGCGTTCGGCCTTCCCGCGACCGCGACGGTCCCGGCGCGGCGGCTCACGCGAGCTCCCTGGGGCGCATCACCTTCACGCGGTGGACTCGCTTGCGGTCCGCGTCTTCCACGACGAACCGCAGCCCGCCGTCCTCGACTTCCTCGCCCGGCCTCGGGATGTGCCCGAGGCGCGCCGAGAGGAGGCCGGCGACCGTGTCGTAGTCACCCGGCTCGAGATCCGCGTCGAAGAGCTGGGCGATCTCGGAGACGCGGACGCGTCCCGCCACGGTGAATGCCCCCTCGGCCAGCGGGATGACGGGGTCGATGGAGTCTTCGTGCTCGTCTGCGATCTCTCCCACCAGTTCCTCCAGCAGGTCTTCCAGCGTGACGACACCCGCGACCGCACCCCACTCGTCGACGACGATCGCCATGTGCTGGCGGCGCCGGCGGAAGTCGGAGAGGAGCGTCGTGATCGTCTGGGTTTCGGGTGCGAACAGGACCGGTCGGGCCAGCGCGCGCGCGTTCAGGGGCGGGACGGCCGCCCGGAGCATCGAGAAGACGTCCTTCACGTGGACGACGCCGATCGGCTTCTCCACGCCCCCCTCGACGAGGGGAATCCGGGTGTGCTTCGTCCTCTCGAAGAGGTCGGCGATCTTCTCGAACGGCAGGTCCGCCTCGGCCACGACCATGTCGGGGCGGGAGGTCATCACCTCGCGCACCGTCCGGTCGCCGAAGTCGACCGCCCGCGAGACGAGCTCCTCCTCGTGCTTCTCGAGGATCCCCTCCTCGCGCGCCATGTCGAGGAGCGCCCTCACGTCGGCATCCTTCTCGGCCTCCTTCTCCGCCGCCGACACCGGCTCGGCGTCCTCGTCGTCGTCGAGGGGCGTCACGAGGCGCGAGAGGAGCGGGTAGAGAGGCGTGGCGAAGAGGAGAACCACCGGGATCAGCCAGGAGAAGTCGACGAGGAGGTCTTCGGCGCCACGGCGCGCCACGGTGCGGATGACGACGGTCTCGATGACGATCCAGCCGAGGAGGATCGAGACCGCCGAGACGAGGAACGGCTCGGGCACCGCGAGCCCCGCGAGCCCCGTGCCGAGCGAGAGGAGGCCGGCGAGGACCGCGCCCTGCGCGGTGAGCCTTACGGCGACGCGCGAGATGCTGACGTTCTCGCGCGCGAGGAGCTTGCCGAACTTTCCCTCCTGCCCCTCCAGGAGCGACTTCCTCCGGATGGAGGAGAGGCTCTCGAGCGCCTGCGCGAACGCGGAGAGGAGCGCGTAGAGGAGGACGAACGCGACGGAGAGGAAGAAGGCGAGGCCCGTGCCGACGGCGAAGTTCGTCATGCCTCGTCCTCGGGAACGCCGTCGGGACCGGGTCCGAAGACCTTCCTCACGAGCCGGCCCTGGAGGCGGAACATCGTGCCGTCGTCGGTCTCGTGATCGTGGCCGAGGAGGTGGAGGACTCCGTGCGCCAGGAGCAGCTGCACCTCGCGATCGAGCGAGTGGCCGCGCCGGCCAGCCTGCCGCGCCGCGTACGGTACGTCGATGGCGACGTCCCCGAGGAAGACCGGGTCCCCCGCCGGGAAGGAGAGGACGTCGGTGGGGCGGTCGATCTTCCGGAATTCGCGGTTCAGGCGGCGCATCCGAGCGTCGCCGCAGAGGAGAACCGACACCGCTGCCCGGCTGCGCGGGGCGGCTGCGGCGAGGACCGACTCCGCCCACGCCGCCACGCGGCGCTCCGACGGACCGCTGCGGACCGCGGAGGTGACTTCGGCTCGAGGCGCAGGGCGCGGGGCTCGCGGCGCTTTGCGCGGGGCCCGGGGCGCGATGCTCGGGACGCGGGACGCGCGCCGTGCTGGAGGGTCGTGGGCCACGGCCGCCTCACGCCTCTTCCGAGGCGGCCCGGACCCGGCCCTGGACGTCGGGTCCCGGCCGGCCGCTCTCGAAGATGTCGTAGGCGTTCACGATCGCCTGGACGACCGGATGCCTCACGACGTCGCGGTGGTCGAACCGGATGAAGCGGATCGCCTCCACTCCCGAAAGGATCCGCATCGCTTCCTTCAGGCCCGAGACCTTGCCCGGGGGAAGGTCGATCTGCGTGATGTCTCCCGTGATGACCGACTTGGCACCGAAGCCGAGGCGGGTCAGGAACATCTTCATCTGCTCGGAGGTCGTGTTCTGGGCCTCGTCGAGAATGATGAACGCGTCGTTCAGCGTGCGGCCCCGCATGAAGGCGAGCGGTGCGACCTCGATGATCTGCCGCTCCATGAGCCGCCCGACCTTCTCGTAGCCGAGGATGTCGTAGAGGGCGTCGTAGAGCGGGCGGAGGTAGGGGTTCACCTTCTCGGCGAGGTCGCCCGGCAGGAACCCGAGCTTCTCTCCCGCCTCCACCGCGGGTCGGCAGAGGACGATCCGGCTGACCTGCTTCTCGAGGAGCGCGGCGGCGGCCATCGCCACGGCGAGGTAGGTCTTCCCCGTTCCGGCCGGGCCGATGGCGAAGACGACGTCGCGCTCGCCGATCGCCTGCAGGTACTCCTGCTGGCGCACGTTGCGGGGCGAGACGACCTTCCGGAGCGCGGCGCCCACCGACCGGTTCTCGAAGAAGTCGACCAGCGAGGCGGTCGGGTTCTCCTGGACGATCCGGATCGCGCTCGGGATGTCGACCTTCTTCGGGAGGTAGCCCCGGGTGATGAGCCGGGAGAACTCCGAAAGAAGGTGCGACGCCCGCTCGGTTCCCTCGGGTCCACCGGTCAGCGTCACCACGCCGCCGCGCGCCGAAATCTCCACGCCGAAGGCGTCTTCGAGAAGCCGCAGGTTTTCGTCGTGGACACCGAAGAGCGCGCTGAGCCCGGACTCGGGGATGTTCAGGGGTATCGGTCCGTGTTGAATAGCGCTGTCTCCTCGTCGAAAGGATAGCGGCGGGCCGGAGGGCGGGTCAAATCGCCGCGGAGCCCCATAAGATCCGCTGGTGTTTCGCCTCTACACCGTCGTCTTCCTCTCGGGCGCCGCCCTCATGGGCCTCGAGATCGCCGGGAGCCGGATCATGGCCCCCGTCTTCGGCACGTCGATCTTCGTCTGGGGCGCCCTGATCACCACCTTTCTCGCCTCGCTCTCGACCGGCTACGCCCTCGGCGGGAAGATCGCGGACCGACGGCCCAGCGCCGCGCTTCTCGGCAGCATCCTCATCGCGGCGGGCCTCGCCCTCTGGGTCCTCCTCGCGCGCCCCGCGCCCCTCCTCGCCCTCTGCGCCGCCGCGCCCGTCCCGGAGCGCTTCCAGGCGCTGCTGGCCGCGCTCCTCCTCTTCGCCCTTCCGAGCGTCCTGATGGGAACCATCTCTCCCTTCGCCACGCGCCTCGCGGCCCGCGACGTCGGTTCGATCGGCCGCACCGCGGGCACCCTCGCCGCCATCTCCACCGCCGGCTCCATCGTCGGCACCTTCGCGATGGCCTTCTTCCTCATCCCCACCTTCCCCATCGAGCCGATCCTGTTCGCCCTCGGCGGCGTCCTCGTCCTTTCCGGCGCCTTTGCCTCCCGAGAGAGGCTTCCCCTGAGGCTCGCCGTCGCCGCAGGAGGGCTCCTCGCGGCCGCCGGCGTCTTCGTCCTACGCCCCGAGCCGGTCGAGTCGCCGCTCCCCGGCGGCACCGTCGTCTTCCGAAAGGAGACGGCCTACCACCGCCTCCTCGTCGTCGACCAGGGACCGCGCCGCGCCCTCTACTTCAACAACTTCGCGCAGGGGATGCTCGACCGCGCTTCGGGAAGGGCCCCCGACTTCCTCTACCCGAACGGCCTCGCGGCGGCCCTCCTCTGGCGGAAGGAGGCCCCGCGCAACGCGTTCGTCATCGGTCTCGGGGCCGGGATGCTCCCGCGCTTCTTCTCGGAAAAGGCTCCCGAGATCGCGACGACCACCGTCGAGATCGACCCCGAGGTCGTCCGGGTCGCGGAGAAATACTTCGCCTTCCGCCCCGACGCCAATGACCGGGTCCTCGTCGGCGACGGCCGTTCGCTCCTCGTCCGCGAGAAGGGTCCGTGGGACGCCATCTTCCTCGACGCCTTCTTCTCCGACAGCGTCCCCTTCCACCTGACGACCCTCGAGTTCTTCGAGCTCTGCCGAGACCGCCTCGCTCCCGGCGGGATCTTCGCGGGGAACCTCGCCGGCCTCACGATGGGTCGGGACCAGCGCCTCTTCTGGGCCGTCGTCCGATCGGCGCAGCGGGTCTTTCCCAACGTCGCCATCCTCTCGCGCGAGCTCGCCGGGGGCGCGACCACGTTCTCGGGGAGCGCCATCCTGGTCGCCTCGATGTCCACCGACCGCCTCTCGAAGGAGCGGGTCTTCGCCGAAGGCGACCGAGTGGCCAAAGCCTTCGGCCACCCCCCCATCGCCGCCTGGGCACGCACGTTCTACGAAGGCGAGCTGAGGCTGACGGACGTACCGATGCTCACCGACTCCTACGCCCCGACGGAGGCGATGCAGCACCTCGGGCGCTGACCCGCTGGCCCGCAGGCGGGACGGCGCAGCGCGCTAGCGCACGGCCGGTTCTGCGCACGCGTTAACACTTCACCTGCGTTTCGCACCACTGGTGTACGGAAACGCGATGGCTTGCGGTACCCTCCGCCGCAAGCCCGCATTTGGCGAAGGGGGAGACATGATGAACGTATTCAGACAGACGAGCCGGAGTGTAGCGCTGGCGTTGCTCGCCGCAGCGCTTCTCTTCCCCCTGGCCGGGCCTGCGCCCGCGCTCGAGGGGAAGTCGGGAGAGCTCTCCTGGAGCTGGGACACGACGGTCTCCTACGGCCTCTTCACGCGTCTCGAGAAGAGGGACCCGGCGATCGTCGGCCTGGCAGCAGGGGGAACTGCATTCTCCGTGAACGGTGACGACGGGAACCTGAACTACGACACGGGCATCGCGAGCAACGTCTTCAAGGGAACGACCGAGCTCGAGGTGAGCTACAAGGGCATCGGCGCCTTCATCAGGGCCTACGGCTTCTACGACATCGAGAACGAGGACAGCAAACGCGCCCGGACGCCCCTCAGCGAGGATGCCCTCGACCGCGTCGGCAGCCGGGGCGAGATCCGCGACGCGTTCGCCTGGGCGAAGTTCGACCTCGGCTCGGTGCCGGTCGAGATCCGCGGCGGCTGGCAGGTCATCAACTGGGGGGAGAGCACCTTCATCCAGGGCGGCATCAACGCCATCAACCCGGTCGACGTCAGCGCCCTCCGCTTCCCCGGAGCCGAGCTGCGAGACGCGCTCCTCCCCGTGGGCGCGGTCCTCCTGAGCGTCAAGCCCTCGAAGAACACGTCGATCGAAGGCTTCTGGCAGTACGACTGGACCAACACGAAGGTCGATCCGGTGGGGAGCTACTTCTCGACGACCGACCTGGCGGGCGGCGGGGCGACGAAGGTCATGCTCGGGTTCGGCTCGGCCCCCGACACGATCCCGGTCGGCTTCAACATCCCCGGAAACCCCGTCGGCGTTGCCGTTCCCCGCGTCGGCGACCGGAAGGCCGGAGACGACGGCCAGTACGGAGCGGCGTTCCGCCTCTTCGTCCCGGCCCTCGGCGGCACCGAGTTCGGCCTCTACTACATGAACTACCACAGCCGCCTGCCCCTCATCATGGCCCGCACGGGGACGCAGAACGCCCTCCTCGTCAACGGCAACTACGCCGCGAGCGCGAAATACTTCCTCGCCTACCCCGAGGACATCAAGCTCCTCGGCCTCAGCTTCAACGCCCAGCTCGGCAGCACCGGCATCGCCCTCCAGGGCGAGGTCGCCCACCGCATGGACGTGCCGCTGCAGGTCGACGACGTCGAGATCCTCTTCGCCGCGCTCACTCCCCTCAGGCTCCTCCCGGCCATCCCCCAGCTGGCCCCCCTTCGCGGGCTCGGGGGCCTCCTCGCGCAGACGGGCCAGGCGGGCGCCTACGGCTTCGACCAGGAGATTCCGGGCTACCGGCTCTTCGACACCACGCAGGTCCAGATGACGGCCACCCGCGTCTTCGGCCGTTTCCTCGGCGCCGACCAGATGGTCCTCGTCGCCGAAGGGGCCTGGAACAAGGTGCACGACCTGCCCGATCAGTCGGTCCTCCGTCTCGAGGCGCCCGGCACCTACACGAGCGGCAACCCAATCCACCAGCAGGCCGGCATCCAGCCCGGAACCGAGCCGTCCTCGGCCTTCCCCACCAGCTCGGCCTGGGGCTACGTCCTCGCCGGCCGGTTCGACTACAGCAACGTCATCGGCGCCATCAACATGTCCCCGCGCTTCTCCTTCGCCCACGACGTGAACGGCATCTCGCCCGGCCCGGGCGGCGCCTTCATCGAGGACCGCATGGCACTCACGCTCGGCCTCGGATTCCAGTACCGCATCAACACCGAGTGGGACCTCAGCTACACGCGCTACTTCGGCGCGGGCCGCTACAACCTGATCAACGACCGCGACTTCCTCGCGGCCAACCTCAAGTACTCCTTCTAAAGGGAAGGCGGAGCCGACATGCGCAGGAACGCCCTGACCCTCATCTGCACCCTGACCGCGGTCGCTCTCCTGAGCACGAGCGCCGTCGCCCAGGTCTCCCCCCAGGACGTCGCGAAGCTCGGGACGACCCTCACGCCGCTCGGCGGCGAGAAGGCGGCGAACGCCGACGGCTCGATCCCGGCCTGGGATGGCGGCCTGACAAAGGCGCCGGCGGGCTGGAAGCCCGGCAAGCACTACGTCGACCCGTTCGCCGGCGAGAAGCCCCTCTTCACGATCAACGCCCAGAACGCCGCCCAGTACGCCGACAAGCTCTCCGACGGGCACAAGGCGATGCTGAAGACCTATCCCTCCTTCCGGATCCCGGTCTACCCGACCCACCGGACGGCTGCCGCCCCGCAGCGGATCTACGACGCCACGAAGAAGATCGCCACGACGGCGAAGCTCGCGGCGGGCGGCAACGGCGTGACCGGCGCCATCGCCGGGATCCCCTTCCCGATGCCGAAGAGCGGCATCGAGGTCATCTGGAACCACCTCCTCAGGTTCCGCGCGGAAACCGCGAGCCGGACGGTGGCGCAGGCGGCACCGACGCGCGGCGGCCAGTACACCCTCGTGCAGTTCGAGGAGGAGACGATGTTCGTCTACCACCTCCCGGACATGACCGAGCAGAAGATGGCGAACCGCCTCCTCAACTTCAAGCAGCGCGTCATCGCCCCGTCGCGCCTCGCCGGGGGCATCCTCCTCGTCCACGAGTCGATGAACCAGGTCGAGCAGCCCCGCGACGCCTGGCTCTACAACCCGGGCCAGCGCCGCGTCCGCCGCGCCCCGCAGGTGGCCTACGACAACCCCGGCACCGCCGCCGACAACATGCGGACGAGCGACCAGCTCGACATGTTCAACGGCGCCCCGGACAAGTACGACTGGAAGCTCGTCGGCAAGAAGGAGATCTACGTCCCCTACAACGCCTACAGGCTCCAGGACCCGGGCGTCAAGTTCAAGGACATCCTCACGCCGCTCCACCTGAACCCCGACCACCTGCGCTACGAGCTGCACCGGGTCTGGGTCGTCGACGCGACCCTGAAGAAGGGCGAGCGCAACATCTACAAGCGGCGCACCTTCTACATCGACGAGGACAGCTGGCAGATCCTCGTCATCGACCAGTACGACAACCGTGACCAGCTCTGGCGCGTCTCCGAGGGGCACGCGATTGCCTACTACGACCTGCCGACGATCTGGACCTCCGCAGAGTCCCACACGGACCTCCAGGCGGGGCGCTATCTCGTCATGGGCATCAACAGCGAGAACCCGCCCCACAACTTCTCGATCAAGCGCACTCCGGGCGACTTCCAGCCCGACGCGCTCCGGCGCGAGGGCGTCCGCTAGTACGTGGGGGGCCGCGCCATGCGTTCGAC
This sequence comes from uncultured Holophagales bacterium, assembly GCA_937927565.1. Classification (GTDB taxonomy): domain Bacteria; phylum Acidobacteriota; class Thermoanaerobaculia; order UBA5066; family UBA5066; genus UBA5066. The sequence goes on along the minus strand of CALBDV010000647.1, from coordinate 1,770 downwards.
AATCCTGTCCGCGCAGGGCGCGGCCCTGCTCGCTCTCCTGACCATCGGCCCGGCCGCCTCGTCAGCCCCCCCGGCACCGCCCGAGCGGTCGATGCCGGCGCGGCTCGCGAGCCGTTCGCTCCTCCTCGACGCCGCCGACCGCGCCGGTCTCGCCGTCGCGGTCGGCGAGCGCGGGCACGTCCTTCTCTCCCGCGACGGCGGTAAGACGTGGACCCAGGCCGAGGCTCCCACCCGGGAGGTCCTGACCGGTGTCTGGCTGCACGACGCCCGCGTCGGGTGGGCCGTAGGGCACGACGAGACCATCCTGAGGACCCGCGACGGCGGGGCGACCTGGCAGCGCGTCCGCCACGCCCCCGAGGAAGAGAAGCCTCTCCTCGACGTCTGGTTCCGGGACGAGATGTCCGGCTTCGTCGTGGGCGCCTACGGCCTCCTGCTCGCCACTGCGGACGGCGGCGATACGTGGGAGCCGCGAACCGTCGCCGAGGGGGACGACCGGCACCTGAACCACGTCACCGGGGCGGGCGGCTCCCTCTACATCTCCGGGGAGGCGGGCGCTCTCTACCGATCCGACGACGGCGGTCAGTCCTGGCAGGCGCTGGAGTCGCCCTACGAGGGCTCGTTCTTCGGCCTCCTGCCTCTCTCCGACGGCGGCCTCCTCGCCTTCGGGCTTCGGGGGAACGCCTTCCGCAGCGAAGACAAAGGGAAGACCTGGGCGCGCGTCGCCTCCGGCACCGAGGCGACGCTGATGGCCGGCCGTGACTTCGGCGACGGGAGAGTCGCCGTTGCCGGCATGGCGGGCGTCCTGCTCTGGAGCGAGGACGGCGGCCGCACGTTCCGCCTCCGCGAGCTGGACGACAGGAAGGCCTCCCTGGCAATCCTGCCGGGGTCCGCGGGCGGGGTCGTCCTCCTCGGTGAGGGCGGAGTCCGGCCGGTCGAGAAGCCGTTCTAGGGATGGCGCCCGGGCGGCGCCGGCGGTTGGGTGAGGGGGAGAGATGACGAAGGAACGGATCACGAGCTTTCTGGAGAATCTGATCTTCCGCCACCGGCCCGTGGTGATCGGCTTGTTTGCCGTGGCCACGGTCTTCATGGCCTGGTCGGCTTCGCACCTGAGGGTCGATGCCGGGTTCCAGAAGAACCTCCCCCACGACCACCCCTACATGGAGACCTTCCTGAAGCACCAGCAGGACTTCGGGGGGGCCAACCGCGTGCTCGTGGCGATGATGGCGCGCGAGGGAGACATCTTCACCGCCGAGTTCCTCGAGGCGCTGAAGAAGGCCACCGACGAGGTCTTCTTCCTCCCCGGCGTCGACCGGAGCCGGGTGCAGTCGCTCTTCACGCCGAACGTCCGCTACACCGAGGTCGTCGAGGACGGCATCGCCGCCGGCAACGTCATCCCCGACGACTATCAGCCCGACGCCGAGGGCCTCGCCCAGGTGCGCCGCAACGTCCTGAAGGCCGGCATCGTGGGCCGGCTCGTGGCGAACGACTTCTCGGGGACGATCATCAGCGCCGAGCTCCTCGAGATCGACCCGTCGACCGGCAAGAAGCTCGACTTCATCGCCGTCTCCAACGCCCTCGAGGAAAAGGTGCGGCGCCAGTTCGACGCGGAGTTCGTCCCGGGCTCGAAGATCGACGTGCGGATCATCGGCTTCGCCAAGATCGTCGGCTCCATCTCCGCCGGCACGCGCCGCGTCATCCTCTTCTTCCTCGTCGCCTACGCCCTCACGGGCCTCCTCGTCTACCTCTACTCCCAGTCGCACCGGCTGTCGC
>CALBDV010000646.1 GCA_937927565.1 uncultured Holophagales bacterium | reverse complement strand
TGAAGCTCGGTGCCCACATCCTGGAGAGCGCGGTTCCGTTCGGAAAGTACTTCGTGGACCTGAAGCCCGGGCCGGCCAACACGTACCGTTACGTCTACACGCTGCTGCACACCTACGCGCACACGCTGATGAAGGCGGTCGCGGAGTTCTCGGGTCTGGATATGGGCAGCCTCGGGGAGTACCTGTTCCCGGCAGACCTGGCGTTTGTGGTCTACCGCAACGGAACGACGATGGACTTGGGCAACCTGTCAGCGCTCTGGCGCAACTACAACACGGTGTTCCTCGAGCACCTGTTGGAGCCAAGGACGCTGATGTGCGGCTCGGGCAGCTTGTGCGATGCCGACGGAGGCGCGTGCCCGAGCTGCATCGTCATCCCGGAGACCTCGTGCGTCGCCGCAAACCGCCTACTGTCTCGCTCGGCGCTTCGCGGTGGCCTTGCTCCTCGGGAAGATGAGGGTCGGCAGCAAGGCAAGCGCATCACCGGCTATCTCGACATCACGACGGCCAAGGTGGCCTCCGGTGCAGCAAGCTGACGACCTCTTCGTGCGCCTCGCACCTCACGCCGAGGTGCTCGAGCCGGCGCTCCACTGGGCCGGGTCGGGCAAGTTGCCCGGAAGGCACGGTGCTCGTGATCTGTCGCGGGTTTGCGGGATCAGCAGCTCGCGGCTTCCTGCAGTCATTGCGGGGTTGCAGGCGGCCGAAGAGGCCGGGGTTGTGAGCAAGGACGCTCATGGGATGTGGGCCGTGGCCTTACCCCAAGAGATGGCGCGAGAGGTCGCCTTGCTGATGCGGGGCGCGCGGCTATACAGGGACCGGGTTCATGCGGATGCCGATGAGGTGGAGGTCGTCATCTCACGGCCGGCCGCGCCGAGCCTACTGGTTGCAGAGCTGGAGCGCACCATCGAAGGCCTCTGGGGCCTTGAAGAGACTGCGGTGATGCTGGGACAGATGGCCGCCAGCGCCACACGGCGCTTCTCGGTCATGACGCCCTTTGTGGACGAGGATGGTGCCGAGCGCATCGTCAGCTTGTTTCAGGCGACGCGACCTGGCGTGGCAAGAGAGCTCGTGGTCCGCAATGGGTTACCGGACGCACTTGCCGGCAAGGCCGGTGAGCTCAAGGCGCTGGGCGTGGCTGTCTACGACTTCCGCATCCCCCGACCAGACAGGCCAGAGAACGAGACGTTCCACGCGAAGGTCGTTCGAGTCGACGACTCGGAGTGCTATGCCGGTTCGTCGAACATGACCAAGTGGAGCTTCGAGTACTCGCTGGAGCTGGGCTTCCACGTCCGAGGCGCGGCAGCGGCTAAGGTATCCAGATTGCTGGACGCCGTCGTGGCAGTGTCGGCCCGGGTTTCGCTCTAACTTACACCTACGAATCCGGCCTGCATCGCTGAGACCTCATGACAGCTCGACCCCAAACGATTCAGATCTACCTACCCGGTGGTGACCCACGAGGCATTCGACTCGCGGAGATCACGACCCGCATCGTTCAAGTGCTCGAGGTCCCGAGAAGTCTGCTCGGGGAGTTCTTGAAGATGCAGGAGGCCAAGCAGGTTGCGCTGTACTTCCTGGTTCAGCCGGGAAGCGACACGGACGAGCCGAAGGTCTACATCGGTCAGTCCAGCGACATGGTTCTGCGTTTCGGCGCGCACGACAAACAGAAAGACTTCTGGCAGCGGGCTCTGGTGCTGATCTCGCGAACCCACAGCCTGACCCAAACGCATGCGCTGTACCTCGAGTGGCTGAGCATCCAGGAGGTCAAGAAGGCGGGGCGCTTCATCGTCATGAACGGCAACGGCGGGTCGCGCCCATACACGCCCGCGCCCCTGGAGGCCGACTGCAACGAGATCTACGACACGGGCCGCACGTTGCTGGCCACACTGGGGCATCCGATCTTCGAGCCAGTACTAGGCGACAGCACCCCAGAGGACGCTCCCGAGATGCTCTTCTGCAAGGGGTCTGGTGCGGATGGGCGCGGATACCTGACCGATGAGGGCTTCGTAGTTCTCGCCAAGTCTTCTGGGCGCAAGGAGAACGCCCAGTCCATCAAGGGAACAGCTGACGAGAGGTTCAGGCAGCGGCTGATCGACACAGGCATCCTGCAAGTCGAGGGCGAACGTGTGGTGATGACAAAAGACCACTTGTTTCGCAGCCCGAGCATGGCTGCTGTCGCGCTGGTAGGCCGAACCGCAAATGGCTGGCGTGAGTGGAAGAACGCTGCGGGGATGACGCTGCATGCGCTGCGCCGCTCGGACGAAGAACCGGCCGAGTAGCCTGAAGACATTTACATCTTAGGGTCAGGATCGTCAGGCAACGCGTAGCGCGCTGTCTCCTCTTGAGTCAGGCAGTAGGCCTGCATGCCTCGTCCTACAAGTCCGGCCGCAAGGATTCGATGATTGCCATCACCAACAATCCAGTGAGCGTCGCGACCTTGTTCTTCGTCGAAGGTGATGAGGCCGGCATCGTCACCGACATGCAAAAGAACGGCGGGGTTATGCAGCATGTCGTGCGACTGGGTCAGCACGTGCAGAGCATCAATGGCGAAGCGGCCCGCCTCGCCGCGCACGAGGAAGATTTGCCCGTACTTGCCCACGAACTCTGGCGATAAGTCGATGAGTTCCGGTGTTATCGCTCCGTCGCGGACATCGGACAGCAGACGGGTGACGTCATACCTCCGACCGAGCCAGTTGAATTGCTGCATCGGTACTACTTGCATAGAGCGAGCCCCCTGTTCCGACGTACCCCGTTTACCCTCTGACGGCGTGTCGGGCTCGTCTGGCTTGCCTGCAGGAGCTGGCGCTACTTGAACCGTCAGCCTCAGGGAGTTTTGAGAAAGTTGGCACGACTTTTGAGAACCTACAGGCGTAGGGCGCCGGATTACTTACTCTGGCGCGGACCGCCCGACAGGCACTTA
>CALBDV010000645.1 GCA_937927565.1 uncultured Holophagales bacterium | reverse complement strand
GCAGCACCTTGCCCTGTTTCATCAGGTCCTGAACCGTGCCGGCGACGTCCTCGATTGGGACCTGCGGGTCGACGCGGTGCTGGTAGAGGAGGTCGATCCGATCCGTTCGAAGGCGCCGGAGCATCCCCTCGACGACGCGCCGGACGTGCTCCGGGCGGCTGTTGAGCCCGGGACGCCGCGCTCCGGTCTCCTGATCGATATTCCATCCGAACTTCGACGTGATCACCACCTTGTCGCGGAACGGCGCCACGCCCTCGCCGAGGATCCGTTCGACCTCGAGAGGGCCGTAAGCCTCGGCCGCGTCGTAGAAGGTGACGCCATGGTCGAAGGCGGTCCGGATGATGTGGAACATCTCGGACCGTGTGGGGATCGTCGTCTGATAGGTGCGGCTCATGTTCTGGACGCCCAGCCCGACGCTCGAGACCTCCAGCTTGCCGAGTCTGCGGCGTCCCGGACGGGCGTCCTGCCGGGGGCCGCCCGTGCCCGCCGTCCCGCCGGCGGGTTCCGCGGCCTGGGCATGCGATACCGCCGGAATGGCGGTCAGGACCGAGGCCGCCGCGAGGCCCGCCCCGGTGACGAGGAACCTGCGACGGTCCGGCATCGCGGCGGCGTGCGCTTCATTCCGATCCTCAGTTCTCTCACTCATCGTCGGCTCCTCTCCGTGCGAACGTCTGTCGATAGTCCGGCTCCTGCGAGCTCATCCAGGGCCACCCACGCGCTCCTGCGAGGCCCGCTTCATCGCCGGCGCCCGGAAACGCACGGCGTCCGTGATCCATCCCTCAGCGGCCGTGCGCCAGCGGCATGGCCACGTGTGCCCGCTACTACGGTCGCGAGTTCGCGGTCTATCTGACTGGGCCTTCACCGATCCACCATCTTCTGTGATCCCTCGCCGTAGCGCGCCCCGTGGATGGTGATCGCCGCCGAGGCTTCGTCGATCTCGCGCAGGTCGGCGGCGGTGAGCTGTACGCCGACGCCACCGAGGTTCTCTTCCAGACGGTCCAGCTTGGTCGTGCCCGGGATCGGAACGATCCACGGCCTTTGAGCGAGGAGCCAGGCGAGCGCGACCTGCGCCGGCGTCGCGCTCTTCTCGACCGCGATCCGTTTCACGAGATCGACGACCTCCCGATTCGCCTTGCGGTTCTCGGGCGAGAAGCGAGGGACGGTGTTGCGGAAGTCGGATGGATCGAACGTCGTCGTCTCGTCGATCTTGCCGGTGAGGAAGCCCTTGCCGAGCGGGCTGAAGGGAACGAAGCCGATGCCCAGCTCTTCGAGAACGGGAAGGATCTCCGCTTCAGGCTCTCTCCAGAACAACGAGTACTCGCTCTGCAGCGCCGTCACCGGCAGGGTGGCGTGCGCGCGGCGGATGTTCTGGACGCCCGCCTCCGAGAGACCGAAGTGCTGCACCTTGCCTTCGGCGATGAGCTCTTTCACCGTACCGGCGACGTCCTCGATCGGCACGTCCGGGTCGATGCGGTGCTGATAGAGGACGTCGATCGTCTTCACGCGCAGCCGTCGGAGAGAGCCGTCGACCGTGCGGCGGATCGAGCCGGGGCGGCTGTTCAGTCCAGGGAGCACCTTCCCGCTCTCGTCGAAATTGAAGCCGAACTTGGTGGCGATGACGACGCGGTCGCGGAACGGCGCGAGCGCTTCGCCCACGACGTCTTCGTTCGTGAACGGGCCGTAGATCTGCGCGGTATCGAAGAACGTGACGCCGCGCTCGACGGCAGCTCGAATGAGCGCGATCGCCGCTCTCCTGTCGGTGGCCGGACCGAAGCCGAAGCTCAGGCCCATGCAGCCGAGGCCGAGCGCGGAGACTTCGAGGCCGCTATTCCCCAGGCTGCGCTTCTGCATGGAACACCTCCCTGGCGATGCCGACGGCGCTCACGGCGCTCGGCCAACCCGTGTAGAACGCGAGGTGCGTGATCACCTCGACAAGCTCCTGCTGCGTCACGCCATTCGTGCGGGCAAGGGCCATGTGCGAACGCAGCTGTTCGGGACGGTTCATGACGATGAGGGTACTTACTGTGACGAGGCTGCGGTCGCGGGGCGCGAGCTGCGGGCGCTTCCACACTTCGCCGAAGAGCACGCGGTCGGTGAGGTCTGCGAGAGCCGGAGCGATGTCGCCCATGAGCTTCTGTGCGGCCGTCGGCTGTGCGGGCGGCGCGGAGCCGCTGGGGGGCGACTGTCCGCGCGTCGGCATGTCGTACTGCTCCTCACGGACCTTCTCCATCCATACGACCGGGGGCCCCCTGTCGGGCCGTTCAGCGATCGAGATGTGCGTCATCGGCACCGCGGGCGCCGCCCCGTGCCAGTGCTTCGTGCTCGGCGGGATGCGTACGACATCGCCGACCCGAATCTCGTCGGCGGGCTGACCCCACTGCTGCACGCGGCCGGTGCCGGCCGTCACGATCAGGAGCTGATCGGTCGGATGCGTGTGCCACGTCGTGCGAGCACCCGGGGCAAACGTGACGAGGCTGCCCCCCGCGCGGTTTCCGCCGGCCGGCTCGAACAGCGGATCGACGCGTACGGAGCCGGTGAAGTTCTCGGCGGGTCCCGGCCGCGAGGGCTGGGTTCCGCTTCGCGCGATGGTGATGGTCTGCGCCGATAGAGGCGCCGCGAGGCAGAGGGTGAGAAGAGTGATGACGACGAGTGTCATCCGTCGCGGCCGCTCCGCGCGGGGTGCCGTGAACGGTGATGGGCGAAGGGTCTGTCGGTGCATCGGCCTCTCCTTCGGCCCTACGTCGGGCGGACCGCCTCGCTGAGCCACTTCACCATCGCCGGGTCGCGGTGATCGAAGAAGCTGCTCTTGCCGGTGTCGAGCGTGGTGATGGAGCGCATCTCGTCTTCCGTGAGCTCGAAGTCGAAAATCGCGAAGTTCTCGGCCATCCGGTCCTTCCGCACGGACTTCGGGATCGCGACGACGGCGCGCTGCGTCAGCCAGCGGAGGACGACCTGCGCGATGCTCTTGCCGTGCCTCTCGCCGATCGACTGCAGCAGCGCGTTGTGGAAGAGGTCGTTCTTCCCCTCCGCGAATGGCCCCCACGATTCCATCTGGATGCCGTTCTCCTGCAGGAGCTTCTGCGCCTCGACCTGCTGGTGGAAGGGGTGCGTCTCGATCTGGTTCACCGCGGGCTTGACCTCCTGGTGCATGACGAAGTCCATCACGCGATCGGGATGGAAGTTGCTCACGCCGATCGCGCGGATGCGCCCCGCGTGGTGGAGCTCCTCCATCGCCCGCCAGGCGCCGTAGACGTCACCGATCGGCTGGTGGATGAGGTAGAGGTCCAGCGTCTCGAGCTGCAGGCGTTCCATGGACCGGTCGAACGCGCGGCGTGTCTTGTCGTACCCGGCGTCGTTGATCCAGAGCTTCGTCGTGACGAAGAGATCCTCGCGCGGCACGCCGCTTCGCCTGATCGCGTTGCCGACGGCCTCCTCGTTCCCGTAGGACGCGGCGGTGTCGAGGAGGCGGTACCCGACGTTGAGGGCGTCGGCGACGACCCGCTCGCACTCGGCCGGATCCGCGATCTGAAAGACGCCGAACCCGAGGAGCGGCATCCGGACTCCGTTGTTGAGCGTGACGGTGGGAACGGTGGGTATATCGACGTGGGGTGACATTTCGGTGCCTCCTTGCGGCACGTGCCTGGGTTGAGTTCGTGACTGCAGCCGCAGGCGGCGCGTGCGGGGTGCGGGTCTTTCCGGCGCGCGATCGGCTGGTTACGTCGAGCTGTCGGGCGAGCGGGGGCGTGCCTCTCGGAGGCGAAGGACGTCCTTCGTCGGTGCGCTCCCGAAGAACCGGGCATATTCGCGGCTGAACTGCGACGCGCTGACGTAGCCGACGCGTCGACTGGCCGTTCCGGCGTCGAGCATCGTCATGAGCATGAGCCGCCGCGCCTCCTGAAGACGCAGCGCCTTCTGGAATTGCAGGGGGCTCATCGACGTCGTGGCCTTGAACTGCCGGTGAAACGACGAGACGCTCGCGTTGACGAGGCGGGCCAGTTCCTCGACGTTCACCGGCTGGTTGTAGTTCGCGCGGAGCCAGGACACGGCTCGCGCCACCCTTCGCAGGCTCGACTCGGCCTGGCCGATCTGCGCGATGCGCGTACCCAGCGGACCACGGAGCAGCCGGATGAGGATCTCGTCGATCGCAAGGGGCGCCAGCAGCTCCGCCTCCGTCGGCTGCGCCATCAGGCGGAGCAATCGAACCGCAGCATCGACGATCGGGGCGTCGGCATCGCCGATGTAGACGGCGCCGCTTTCCGAGGCGCGCGGAGGACCGTGTGGGAAGACCTTCGCCGCAACCGCTGCGACCCTCTCGGGGTCGAGGGCGATCATGAGCGTCAGGTACGGCTCGGCTGGAGTGGCGCGCGTGATCTGTGCGGCAACCGGCAGGTCGATCGAGAAGACGGCGACCTGGGCGGCTCCGTACTCGTAAAGGCTGTCGCCTAACCCGATGCTCTTCCCACCTTGAGCGACGATGCAGACGCAAGGTTGCATGAGCCCGTGCGTCACTTCGCTCGCGGCATGCGAAGCGCGGAGCGCAGCCACGCCAGCTACCCGCAGCGGGAAGACGCCGTCGTAGGGCGCGTGAACGCCGATCAGCCGGGCCAGCTCGGCGATGTCGGTTCGTGCGCTCGGTTCGTCTGGCATGGGCATCCGGCTCGTCACGCTGGCAAAGTCTAGGTCCGGAGGCCCTTCGATCTTTGCCTGAACGAGTCGACTTCTTGCCTGATCCTGCTCGCCTGCAAGGCCGGGATGGAGTCGTCGCGAAGGCCCGATCGGAGCGCCGGAGAATGCTCCGTCCGTCGGGTTGTCGATTCCCGGCCGCCGGTATGGCCCGGTGTTACCTGCCTCCGGAGCCAGCGAACGCCGTTCCCGTCCCGCCCGCTCCTCGACCTACACCGACGACGCGCGCGGCGCGTCTTGCCGAAGCCGGCCGGGACGGCCTGAAGCGCTCGAACCGCATCAACAGCGGTCCTGGAGCGTCGAACCTAGGGATGACCTAGGGATTCGCTCTAAAACGAAGATCCCGGCGTTTCCGCCGGGATCTTGTAACCGCTTGCATCTCGCGGACTTATGTCTGGTTGCGGGGGCAAGATTTGAACTTGCGACCTTTGGGTTATGAGCTGTTCTGGGGCGCATTCGGGGGGTCTCCGGCGGGCATCCGTTGCGCGACTTAACAGTCCGTCTATACAGCATGTTACGGGGTTCGGCGGTGCGGCGTTGCCGGGGGTCTCCAAGTGTCTCCAAAGGGCCGAAACCTAGAAAACTCCTAGACGATTCCCGATAGAATCGAGGTGCGATGCGTGAGCGCCGCGGTCCTCTCGGCGTGGTGCCCTCGGGCGGGGAGTCGACTCCTGCGGGGCCGGTGCACATCGAGACGGGCATCTGGCGCCTGCCGTCGGGCCGCTTCACCGCGTACGTCTACCACCGGGGCCAGGACGTCTATGTCGGCTGCTTTGGAACGTTCGCCGAGGCGAGTGACGCGCGGACGGCCCGGCTCACGGAGCTTCGCGGCGGGCGACCGGTAGTCGGACGTCGGAGAGTGGCAAAGCTCGGTGTCGCGGAGTTCCTGCGGTCCGTGTACCTGCCCTTCGCGAATGGGCAGGTACGGCCGTCGACGGCCCGGGCGAATACGTCACGGTGTCGGAAGTG
>CALBDV010000644.1 GCA_937927565.1 uncultured Holophagales bacterium | reverse complement strand
GGCGGACGAGGACGGCGAACTCCACCGACTGGTGGAGCGTCGGGAGGAGGAAGAGGCCCTCGCCCGCGCGGACGACGCCGGTCTCGGGATCGGGCGCGGGGTACGGGGCGACGACGCTCACGATCGATGCGGGCATGCGCCGCGAAGGCTCAGACGCGGTGAGGCCCGGCCGGACGGGACGGGAGGTCGTCGCCGGAAGCGGGAGCGTGGACGACGGCCTCTTCGCCGAGGACGAAGCGGACCGATTCGAGGAGCCGCGCGACCGGCTCGCCGCCCCCCTGGGAGAGCCGCTTGAGGGCGTATCGCGCCACGTTGATGCCGTCCCGCACGCTGAACGACTCGTCGGCCTCGTGCGCGCTCTTCAGGAACCGCGTCACCCAGCGCAGCAGCGCCTCGGGGGCGAACGGGAGGTTCTCCGCGAGGATCGCGAGCTCCTCCTCCTCGTCGGGGAAGTCGACGAGGATCGTCGGCGTGAGGCGCGAGTTGACGTAGTCGGGGAGCTCGAACGTCGAGGCGTCGTCGTTCATCGTCGTGACGAAGCGGAAGTCGGGATGCGCCCGGATCTTCACCCCGGCGACGATCGACTCGACCGTCCGGCGCGCGTCCAGGAGCGGGGCCAGCGAGGCCCACGACTTCTCGCTCATCCGGTTGCCCTCGTCGAGGATCGCGACGCCCCCCTTCAGCATCGCCGTGACGACGCCCGAGGCCACGTAGCGGATCTTCCCCTCGCCCGCGACGACGGGCGTGACGAGGAGGTCTTCCGGGCGGGTGTCGACGGTCGACTGGAAGACCCAGGCGGGACGGCCGATCCGCTTCGCCGCGGCGTACGCCAGTGTCGTCTTTCCGACGCCGGGCTTCCCGACGAGACGGGGGTGGAGCGGGAGGTCCCCCTTCTCGACGACGAGCCACGCGGCGAGGAGCTGGTCGATGAGGTCCTTCCGTCCCTTCCAGTCGAGCGGGAACTCGTCGGGGTGCGCGAGCGCGATCTCGACGCCTTCGATGCAGACCGTTTCCATCCCGTGATTCTAGGGGGCGGCCGGCCGCGGCCCTCGAAGTCCCTGGTCGCGCGAAATCCGGGGGAGCGCCTCCGCCCGTAGAAGTGCCGACGGGCGCCAGAGGCGACCGCATCGGAGATAGACAATGAAGAAGACCCTCACCGCCACCGTCGCTGCCCTCGCTCTCGCCGTGTCCGTCGCCGCCCCCGCGCGGGCAGAGCACCCCAAGGGCTCCGAGCACCCGAAGAAGGCCGAGGCGATGGACATCGTCGACACCGCCGTCGCCGCTGGGAGCTTCAACACGCTCGCCACCGCGCTGAAGGCCGCCGGCCTCGTCGAAACGCTCAAGGGGAAGGGCCCCTTCACCGTCTTCGCCCCGACCGACGACGCCTTCAAGAAGCTCCCCGCCGGCACGCTCGAGAAGCTCCTCGCCGACAAGGCGCAGCTGACGAAGGTCCTCACCTACCACGTCGTCGCCGGGAAGGTCATGGCCGCCGACGTCGTCAAGCTGACGGAGGCGAAGACCGTCGAGGGCTCCTCCGTGAAGATCTCGGCGAAGGACGGGAAGGTGAAGGTCGACGACGCGAACGTCGTGAAGACCGACGTCGGCGCCTCCAACGGCGTCATCCACGTCATCGACTCGGTCATCCTCCCGCCCGCGAAGTAACGGGCCGCGGCTCGGCCGCGTGACGTACGAGGGGAGGCATCCGGCCTCCCCTTTCCCGTTTCCCGTACTCTTGGCGGCGCATGCGCCGCTTCGCGATTCGCGCCCTCTCCGGAATCGTCGCCGTCCTCCTCCTCCTCGGCCTCGTCCTTCTCGTCCTCGTGCAACGGAACCTGCCGGGAGACGAGGGGGGGCGGCTGGCGGGCCTGGCCGCCGACGTGACCGTCGACCTCGACGACCGTGGGGTCGCCACGATCCACGCGGCGTCCGTGGAGGACGCCCTGCAGGCGCAGGGGTGGCTGACGGCCCGCGCCCGCGCCTTCCAGCTCGAGATCCTCCGAAGGAACGCGTCGGGGCGCCTGGCCGAGCTCTTCGGCTCCTCGGCTCTGCCGCTCGACCGCAGGCACCGCCTCTACGGGTTCGCACGCGTCGCCGAGGCCGCGGTCCCGCTCCTTCCTCCGGGTGAAAGGGCCGACCTCGAGGCGCTCGCATCGGGCATTAACGCGTACTTTGCCGCGCACCAGGGCCGACTGGGGCTCGAGTTCGCGTTGCTCCGGACCGAACCGGAGCCCTGGCGCCCGGCAGACTCCGTCGCCGTCCTCCTGCTGATGTACGAGCAGCTGACGGACGACGTGGAGGCGCAGCGGGGGACGGAGAAGCTCGCCGACGTTCCGGAGTCCATCCGCGCGTTCCTTCTGCCCCGCGCCACGGCGGACGACGTCCTCCTCGTCCCCGACGCCCCGCCGCTCGAACCTCCGTCACTGCCGCTCATCGAGGGCTCCGTGCCACCCGCCCTCCCGAAGGCGGCCTGGTTCGAGGCCGACGACGAGGAGGGCGTCGCCGGGTCGAACGCCTTCGCGGTGTCGGGCGCGCTCTCGGCAAGCGGCCGGCCGATCCTCGCGGGCGACCCGCACCTCGGCCACGAGATGCCGGCCATCTGGCTGCCGATGCGCTTCGTCGTCGCGGGCCGGACGTCGGAAGGGGTGACGCTCCCGGGTCTGCCGGCGCTGACGATCGGGCGAACCGACCAGGTCGCCTGGAGCTTCACGAACCTCGAGGGGGACGTCCAGGACCTCTACCGCGAGCGGATCGAGAGGGGTCGTTCCCGCCGCGGGGACGGGTTCGAGCCGGTCGTCGAGCGGAAGGAGACGATTCGGATCCGCGGCGGCGCAGAGGAGACTCTCGTCGTTCGCTCCACGTCGAACGGGCCGCTGCTCGAGGGGGACCTCGCCGTCCGCTGGACGGCCCTGGACCCGGCGAACCTGAGGGTCCCGAATGCGGACTTCCTTCGGGCCGGCGACGAGGCCGCCTTCCTCGCCACCTTCGACCGGTTCACCGGCCCTCCGCAGAACGTCGTCTGGGCTTCGGCGTCAGGCTCGATCGGGTGGCGTCCCGCGGGTCTCCTCCCGGTGCGCCGCACCGGGACCGACGGGAGCGTCCCCTACGACGCCTCGGATCCGAAGAACGCCTGGCAGGGATACCTGCCGATGTCGGAGCTGCCCCGGGTCGTCGATCCGCCCGAGGGGTTCGTCGTGACGGCGAACCAGAGGACGATCGGGACGTCGTTCGGCCACGTCGTCTCGTCCGACTGGGGTCACCCCGGCCGGGCCCGGCGAATCCGGGACCTGCTCCTGGAAGCGAAGGCCGCGGGAACGAAGGTGACGCGGCGCAGTGCCGAGGCGATCCAGCTCGACGAGCGCTCGGAGACGATGCGCAGGACGGCCGCGGCCCTTCGCCCTTTCCTCCCGGGTGACCTCGGGCGCCTCCTCGAAGGGTGGGACGGCACTGCCGACGCGACGACCGCGCGGTACCTCGTCGCCCGCGCCCTCCGCCGCGCCGTTCGCGAGCGGGCGCTCGCGACCTGGGCCGCCCCGCCCGTCCGCTGGCACCTCGAGGGAGACAACTGGAACGACCTCCTCGAGGCGAACGACGCCGCGTTTCGCGCCGCGGGACTCGGCGGGAAGGACGCCTTCCTGAAGGGGGTGGCGGACGACGCCGTTGCGGCGCTCGAGAAGCGCTACGGCTCCGATCGGTCGAGGTGGAGCTGGGGCGAGGCGAACCGCCTCTCGGCCCGTCATCCGCTCGGCTACGTCCCCGGGCTCTCGTGGCTCTTCGACCCTCCGCGCTCGCCCCAGTCCGGCGCGCCGGGAACGCCCCGCGCGGCGTCGCCCGCCTTCGGACAGTCGCTCCGCTGGATCTTCGACTGGGGCGAGCCGGAGGCGGCGACGCTCGTCGTGCCGTTCGGCACCTCCGGGCACGTCGGCTCGCCGCACCGCCTCGACCAGCACGCATCGTGGCGCGCGGGCGACCCCGGCGGCACGGCGACGCGGCTGTCGCGCCCGCCGTCGGGGACTCCGATCCAACTCAGGCCCTGAGGAGCGCCTCGAGGGTCTCGGGGTGGAAGCCGACGAGGAGCTTCTTCCCCACACGCAGCATCGGCGCGCGGTAATTGCCCGTCGGACCCTTCAGGCCGTCCAGCGTCGCCTCTTTCGCGGCGAGCGTCACGGTCTTCTTCCCTTTCGCGACGACGACCTCGTCGACGGCAGCGAGGAGCGCCTTCACGTCGGCGTCCGACATCGGGGCCGACTTCGAGGAGCGCTCCTGGGTGATGCGGACCTTCTTGCTGTCGAGCACCTCACGGGTGCGTGTGCAGCTCGTTCAACCGGGGCGCTGGTAGTAGAAACCGACCGTGGACATGGTGTTCTCCTTCTCTTCCCCGTCAGGGCGCAAGGGCGTACTCGCGGACGATCCGGGCCGTCCGCTCGACGCCGTCGATGTAGGCGGGGAGATAGATTCTCTCGTTCTTGCTGTGGACCGTCGTCGCGTCGAGGATGTTCAGCCCGAACGGCGAGGTGCCGAACGCCCGCACGTCTCCGCGGAGCCTGAGGTACGAGGAGTTCGTGTAGCTCCCCGTCAGGACGTAGGGGCCGACGTCCGCGTGCTCGACGGGGTCGAGGGCGAGGACGGTCTGGAGCGTTTCCCAGGCCCGCCCCGCCCGCGCCACGGGGACGCTGTCGGGCGTGAGGCTCACGAGGCGGAGGCGGACGCGGTATCGGGCGGCCCAGGCCTGCATCTCCTCCCAGCGTCCGCGAACCGAGCGGCCCGGGAGAAGCGTCGCCGCCACGCTCGTCGTGAAGCCCTTCCCGTCTGAAGCGGGCAGCGGCTCTCCCGTGTAGTACATGTCGCGCATCAGGGCCCTGTAGGGCTCGGGAATCTTCTCGCCGAGACCGCCGGCCCTGACGGCCGAGCGCGTATCGGTCATCTGGTGGCCCCAGATATCCGAGCGCGAGGGTGAGACGAAGGTGAGAAAGTCCTGGACTTCGTCCAGTACCTGGTAGGGCTCTGCAGCCATCCGCGCTTCCAGGAAGTCCGAGAAGGTCCTCAGGTCCTCCTTGCGGGCCGCCTCGGCCCTGGCAAGGACGGCCGACTTCTGTAGAACCTCGATCCCGAACCGGGCGATCCGGTCGCCCGAAACCTCGTTGACGCCCCCCTCGTTGAACACGTCCGTGACGCCCTCGAGGAGGTCCGGGCGGTTCTCGAAGAGCCAACCGATTCCGATCTGGGGCGTGTACGTCTCTTCCCCCGGTTCAGCGACGAACACTAGGTCCCGCTCCGGGACGAGTCCATCGCGGCGGAGGGAGGCGATCGCGAGGAAGTCGGCGATCCCCTGCCCCTTCATGTCGATAGTCCCCCTGCCGCAGATGTAGTTCCCGAGCAGGCCCGTCCCGTCCACGGCTCCGAAGGGAGGGTGATCCCATTCGGAAAGGTCACCCACCGGGAAGACGTCCATGTGGTGAAGGAGGAGCAGCGCCTCTCCCCGGCGGCGCCCCGCGAGACGCGCCACGACGATGGGGTGCTCCGGGTCGGAGCCGACGATCTCGAACGGGATCCCCTCGCAGCCGAGCTTCTCCGCCCAGAAGCGCGCCGTCTCCACGGTCCTCCCGGGCGGGTTCGAGCTGTCGATCCGGACGTATTCACGCAGAAGCCGGGTCGCCTCCCGCGAGCGCAGCTCCCCGATGTCGAATTCCGGAACGGTGACTTGCGGGGCACGACTCCTCAGGAAGGGCGGAAGGCCGACAAGAAGAGCAGCCACGATGGCGGCGCCGCCGTAGAGGGCCAGGCGCCGGCGCGTGTTACGGGAAAGCTGCATCATTCCGGGGACACCACGGGGCATCGTCGACGACAGAGCAGGGTGACGGCCGCGAGAGCGAGAGCCGAGATCACGGCCGCGATGATCAGCCATCCCCGTCGGGGCCGCAATTGCACGACGTGACGGCCTTCCGGAAGGGCGAGGCCGGAGAAGCCGAGGTTCGCGTCGTCGATGACCACCCCCAAGGCGTCCACCGTCGCTTCCCGGGTCGCTGCGAGGGGCCGGCAGACGAGGAGGTAGGCCGGTCCGGGACCGGTCACTTCCACGTCCAGCTCCAGCCCGGAGGGACGGTCCGAGACGCGAAGGACCCGGCCGCGCGACGGGACGAGACCCTCGCCGGTGCCGAGGACGAAAGCAGCGTCGGTGGGCACGCCCTCCCGGAGGAAGCGCTTCGCCAGTTCCTGCTTGCCCTCTCCCCGGACCACCCGGTCGACGAACCGGAACGGTGGGACCGGATCCCGGAAGAACCGAACGGCCGGCACGGACCGGCCTGCGGACCCGGACACGCCCACGACGGTCCCGAGCGCCCCCGCGGACCGGGCCAGGGCCGCGGGGACCGGACTGCCACCCGGAGAGGTCTCCACGAACAGCACCCACTCGAGCTGCGGGCGCGGAAGCGCCGCGTCGTAATCCCTCTCGAAGACCGTTGCGACGCCGAACAGGCTGGCCGAAAAGGGGAAGGCCCAGCTCTTCAGCCATTCACCCGACGCTCGCGGGTCTCCCGTCCCGCTCAGGCCCGCCGCTTCGTACATCGCGTAAGGGAAGATCCTCGGGGGAGATTCCGGACTCGGAGGGACAGGCAGCGCTTCGAGAACCGCAGGGCGCTCCTCGAGGAGAGAGGCCGGAGAGAAAGGGAGGAGACGCGACGTGATCGACGCCCGGTCGAGGACGAGGAGGGCCCCGAGGGCGAGGAATGCGAGCGCACGCCCCCTCCCGTCCAACGCCCTCTCGAGAACCGCCGCGCCGACGGCGGCGAGCCAGACGACCCCGAATCCGAAGAGAACCGCGTACTTCTCGGGATAGCGGATTGAGGACGCGTACGGCACGGTACTGAGAACGAGCCCGAACCCGGGTGTGGCCGGACCGAGGGCCAGGAGGACGCCGAGGAGAGTCATTGCGAACGCCCTCAGACGCCCGCCCCTGCCGGTCAATAGGGCGAGGAGGGCGAGGATCCAGGCGACACGGCCCGGCGTCAGCGACGGGAAGTAGGGATAGGCGGGAATCCCGTCGGCACGGATCACACTCGTCCAGTCCGCGACGACGCCGTCGGCGAAGAGGTCGGGAAGCCGGGCGAGCGGGAGCGCTCCCTGCTCCGCGAACCCGGGAAGGAGCGCTCCCGGGACACCCCGGATGCTGTCGAGCCCCGTCACGAGGGTGGCGGCGAGCGCGGGTGCGGCCAGGAGCGCTCCGAGCAGGCCCGCCGCTCCCCACAGGGCTGCCGCCCCCAGCCTCTCGCGAACGCCGCCGCTCTCTCCCCGCCCCGCGAGCAGGACGAGGGCGAGGAGGCCGGCTACGAGCAGGGGCTCCGGTACCGAGGCGACGACGAGAAGCGCCGTCGCGACGGCGAGGAGGGCAACGGAGCGCGCGTCCCGCCTCGACCGAACGCGGAGGAGCGCCGCAGCGAACCACGGCAGTACGGCGTGCGCCGAAGACGTGCTCAGGAAGCTCGCCGAGGAGGCCGTGATGCCGCTCGCACCCCACGCGAGCGCCCCGAGAGCCGAGGAGAGGGGCGGGAGGCCCGTGACGCGCAGGAAGACGGCAAAACCCGCGGCGCCGGAGAGGACGCGCAGGAGCATCCACGCCTTCGCAGCCGTCGCCGTCGGGAGGACGAGGAAGAGGACGTTTCCGGGGTCGAACGCGGCCACTCCCGGCCACGACACGAGCGGCAGGCCGCCCCACCGGAACCGGTCGATCCAGGGCATCTCGCCGGCGAGAAGCGCTTCGACGAGATGCGTCTTGAGAGGGTAGAAGTACGGGACGAGGTCGCGGCCGGACGGAACTCCCGGTCCGAGGAGCGTCCGGTACGGAACGAGGAGGAGCGCGAGGGCCACGAGGAGGCTCACCTCGAACGGCCTCCGCCTGGCCAGCTCCCGCAGCCACGCCGTCAGCTCCCGCAGCCCCTTCACCGACACCTTCCGTCCCGCAGCAGGAACGCCGCCAGGAGGAGGGAGAGGAGTGTCACCACCCCACCCACGATGAGGGACCTGTTCTCGTAGGAGAGGACGACGTCGTGCGCTCCGGCCGGGACACGAAGGGCCGTGAGGAAGCCGTCGGCCCGAATGGTCTTCACCGCCACCCCGTCAACCCGGGCCTTCCACGACGGGTCGAGGGAGAGAGCCACGACCAGGAGTCCCCCGGGCGGGTCGACCCGTACGCGCAGGCGATGTCGGCTGTTCGTCCGCTCGAGAACCTCGACCTCTCCACTCCCGAACGAGAGAGAGGCGCCGGCCCCTTGGAGCACCGTCTCGACGAGCGGGTCGGGAGGCGCGGGTGCGAGGAGACCCGACGGGGCGAGAAGCGCCCGGGAGACGAAGGAGTGTTCCGGCCTCGCCCGGTCAATCGCCACGATCCGCCCGCGGCCGAAGCGGGCGAATTCTCGAATGCCGACGGGGTCTACCTGTGCGTCCGTCCTCGCTGCCGTCACCCCTATCGTCCGGAGACGCTGCACCTTCTCCTCGCCCCAGGGCAGCCGGGCAAGCGCCGAAGCGAACGCCACCGCCTCCGGCGGCGACATCCGGTCGACGTCGTTGTCCCCGCCGTACCGCAAGCCGAAGACCGCTCCCGTGAGGGGCCGCAGCGGATCGAGCCCGCCGCGTTCCAATGCGAGGGTCGTCGCCCGCGCCGCGTCGTCCGCACCGTCGACGTGGAAGCGCCCGCCGCGGGCCGCCGCCAGGGCGGCCTTCACTTCCGCCGGGGGCGTCGTGAAGAAATCCGGGGCGCCCGCCGGGGCCGATCCGGTCACGCGGCGCCCCGCGTCGAGGAGAAAGAGCACGGTTCCGATCACGAAGGCGGTCCGGGGGGACAGCCTCCCCGTCCTCACGAGGCGAGGCAGGAGCGCGAGGAGGAGAGCTGTGGCGAGGCCTGCCAGGAGGAGCGGCGCCAGCAGCGCGGCGGCCCTGTCTGCCGAAACGCCGCCACCCGCCAGCCCCAGCCCTCGAAGGAGCGAGGCGAGAGCTTCCGGCGCGGCCAGGGCGAGAAGCGTGGGAACGGCCAGGAACGCGGCGAGGAAAGCCGCCGCGCCGGAGAAGCGCCTCGTCGCCCCCGCGCCGTCGCGCAGCCGGTCGACTCCGATGGCCGCCGCGCCGCACAGTCCGAGCGTCGCGAGGATCCACCACTTCTCCGGATACCTGAGGATTGGCAGCGCCCCCAGAAGCACCCCGACCGGAGCGACGAACCGCCCGAACGACAGGAGCGCAGCCAGCCCTGCAAGGCCGAGCGCGGCCCGGCCGCGAGCATCGCCCAGGGCGGCCGCGGCGAGACAGAGCGGGACGAGGCCGAGCGCGAGGTCGTGGAAGTAGGGGTTCCCCGCGTCGAACGTCGAAGCGCCCCAGTAGTCACGGTCGTCCTCCGCGGACGGGTCGCCCGTGAGGCGCGGCTCGAGGAGTGTCAGGAGGCGGGTGGGACGGACCGACCAGAAGAGCGCCCCCTCCTCGGCACGCATCTGCGTTCCGCGGGCCGACCGACCGAGCTCGACCACGGTCGGGAAGAGCTGGACGGCGGCGACTCCCGTGGCGAGGAGCGCCGCTGCGGTGAGAGCCAGGAAGCGCCCGCGGGCGAGGGGCCATCGGCCAGCCCGTGCGTCGAGTCCGACTCGGACCAGGGCGAGCGCTCCGCCCCCCGCGGCGCCGATCGCGGTGACGACCGGCTCTCCACCCAGAAGCGAGAGACCGAGGGCGAGCCCCGCGACGCCGAATCGGCGACGCTTTCCGAGGGCATCAGACGGATCGAGCGTCCCGAGCGCCACCAGCGCCAGCGGGATGGGCGCGGCGGATGCGACGGTCGTGGTGAGGAGAGGCACCGTCTGAAAGACGCCCGAGAACAGGAGGACGCACCCTCCCGCGAGCGCGGCCCCTCGCGAAACGCCGAGCCAGCGCAGCGCGGCGTAGGAGAGGAGGAGGACGAGGGCGACGTGGAGGAGGAAGAGGCCCGTCGTCCCGACGAGCGGCACGAGCCAGGTGCCCGGCCAGAAGACGGCGGCGTTCGGGTTCGCGGCGAGCGCGCGCCCGGCCCCGGATGCGTCGTTCCAGAGCGGCAGCTCTCCGGCGGATAGAAGGCGCGCGGTGACTTCCCGAAGCGGGACGAAGAAGAACCCCGCATCGCGCGAGACGACGCTTCCCCCGAGGAGGTAGTCGTGGAACCGGAAGGCGGCGGCACCGAGGAGCGCCGCGGGGGCGGCGAGGGAAGCGAGCCGGGCGAGGCGTCCCGGCGTCACGCCTTCCGCGCCAGGACGAGGAGCGACATCCCGAACGTCGGCTCCGACTTCTCCTCGAGCTTCAGCAGGGGCAGGAGCCACCGAAACGCCGCGAGCTGCCCCTTCGGCAGGACCCTCCGCTTCAGGAGCCTCGAGTTGAGCCACCAGCCGAGGACGCCCGGCCGGTTCAGGAAGCGGATCTTCTCGACCTCGAACCCCGCATTTGTCACGAGGCGCTTCAGGTCTTCCCGCTCGTACCGGCGAAAGTGATGGAGGTGGACGTCGAGCGTCCCGTAGAGGGCCTTCAGCGAGGGGACGAGGAGGACGAGCCGGCCGCCCTTCGGGAGGACCGACGCGAAGTCCTTCAGCGTGCCGCCGTCGTCCTCGATGTGCTCGAGAACGTTCAGGCAGACGATCGTGTCGAGCTTCTCCGCCCCGAGCTCCTCGTGGTCGGCCGGCGCGAGGGGAAAGCGGTACGACGCGATCTTCACGTTCGAGCGGTTTCCGAACTTGGCCTTCAGCTCGCGAACGTAGTGGACCTCGACGTCCGACGCGACGACGCGCTCTCGGTCCACGAAGAAGCGCGTCTGGTTGCCGACGCCCGAGCCGACCTCGAGGATCCGCTTCCCGAGCGCGGCGTCGAAGCGCTCGTGAAGCCAGGCGTTGTAGGGCGCGAGCTTCTCCATCCTCCGGAGCGTCATGCCGCCGACGTCTCCCCTCGGGGCCTCCCAGCGGAAGAACTTGAGAATGACCCAGACGGCCTGGAGGGCGTCCTTGAAGCCGATCTTCTTCCCCTCCTCGTACGTCCGGCCGTGGTACGAGATCGGGATCTCGAAGATCCGAGCGCGCATCCGGGAGACCTTGCAGGTGATCTCCGGCTCGATCCCGAACCGCTTCGACTGCAGGTCGAGCCGGTCGACGACGGAGCGCGTCATCGCCTTGTAGCAGGTCTCCATGTCCGTCAGGTTCAGGTTCGTGAACATGTTGGACATGAGGGTCAGCAGGCGGTTCCCCATCGCGTGCCAGAAGTAGAGGACCCGGTGCCCGCCCGGGTGTCCGAGGAAGCGCGAGCCGTAGACGACGTCCGCCTCGCCTTCGAGGATCGGCCGGAGGAGGCCGGGGATCTCCCGCGGGTCGTACTCGAGGTCCGCGTCCTGGATGACGACGACGTCGCCGGTCGAGGCGCGCAGGCCGGCCCAGACGGCCGCCCCCTTCCCCAGGTTGCAGGGCTGGAAGACGGCGCGGATGCCGTCCCGGCCGTCCAGCTCGCGGAGGATGTCGCGGGTGCCGTCCGTCGACCCGTCGTCAACGATGACGAGCTCCTTCTCGAGGGAGCCGATGTCGACCGCGAGGACCCGTCCGACGATCTCGCGAAGCGTCTTCCGCTCGTTGTAGGCGGGCATGATGATCGACAGCTTCACGGCGGCGGAGTCCTCTCGTCGGGCAGGCGATAAAGGAGGATCGAGTATCCCACGCGCCCCTCCGGTATCCCCCTTTTCATCACGACTCGCCGGAGCCGTTCGTAGCCCGCCGCGCGTTGCCCGTCCCCGCGCAGGGCCATCAGCTCGGGGCCCGCTGCGAGGAGGAAGGAGGAAACGGCATAGAGCCCGGGTGTCGGCGGCGTCGTCGCGGCGTCGAAGAACCTGGCCTTTGGAAGGTGGTATTCCGGGTTGGCGCCGCCGAAGTACGCGACGGTCGTGCCGGCCTCGGCGCCGCGCCGTTCGAGCTCTCGGGCGAGGCGGACGAGGTCCTGCCCCCAGTCGAGGTTCGAGTCGTTCAGCCAGTGGTGCCCCCTGGAGGGACCCCCGGCGGCGAGGTTGAAGAACGAGATCTCGTGGGGATGGACGGCGAGCGTCTCGCCCGCCTGGAGGAGCCCGAGGCCGGCGAGTGCCGCCGCCGCCACGCCCCGAGGCAGACCGCGGACGATCACGACCGCCGCCCCGACCGCGAGGAAAGGCACGGCGGGGAGGACGTGACGGACGCCGATGTTGTAGCTGCTCGCCACGCTCGCGAGGAAGACGTACGCGGGCGGGAGGAGGAAGACGAGAGCGCCGAATCCGGGACTCACGCGTCGCGCCAGGAGGAGGCCCGCGGCGAGAAGGAGCGCCAGGAGGAACCCGAGCGAGGACTTCACCGCGAACGCCACGGGGAAGTAGGAGGGAAAGCCTCCGACGGACACCTCCCCGCGGAAGACGTTGATGCCGCCACCCCGCCGATTCTGCTCCGCGACGCCGGCAAGGCCCGCAACGTAGTGCCCCGCCAGCGGAAGGTGACGCGAGAGCCCGGCGATCCGTTCGACGGTCTCGGAGGACACCTGCCGGCCGGCGAGGAAGTACCGGACCGATCTCTCCGCCTCGGCGGATGGCATGTTCCTCATCGAGACCGCGTAGACGGCGAGCAGGACGGCTCCCGCGACGGCCGAAGCGAGGAGGACGCCCCCGAGCGGCTCCAGGGGGAGCCGCCCCGTCTCCCGGTGCCTCACGAGGAGCCACGCGAGGGCGAGGACGAGGAGGATCGGACCGAGGAAGACCGCCGTGAACTTCGCCGCGAGGGAGAGGCCGAAGAGGAGACCGGTGCCCGCCCAACGCAGCCGGGACGGCCGCCGCAGCGTCCCGTGCGCTGCGACCACGGTCGCCAGGAAGCCGAGGGCCGCGGCGACGTCGGTGTGGAGGAAGGCCGCGTGGGCAACGAGCGTCGGCTCGAAGGCGAGGAGGAACGCCGCGCCGAGGCCGGCCAGGGGACCCGCCGCCCGCCAGGCGGCGAAGGCGGCGAGAAGGACGACGCCGGCGAAGAGGAGCGGGAAAGGCCGGCGTGCCGCCGCGAGGAGCCGTTCCGGCGAAATCTCGTTCCGGTAGAGGAACGGCTGCGGAGACTCCGCGGTCCGGAAGCTGAACGGCTCGGGGAGACGGGGAGGGCGCGCCCCCGCGAGGCCGGCCGACGCCCCCGCGAGAAGCTTGGCGAGCGGCGGATGCTCGAGGTTCGCCCAGTACGTCCCCGAGAGGGCGTATTCGCAGCCGGCGAGCGCGTGAAACGGCTCGTCCATCGTGGCGCTGTCGAGCCGCTGGTGGTGGACGGCGAGCAGCGCGCCCAGGAGCGCGAGGAGGACGGCTCCCGCCGCCGCGGCCCGGCCGAGAGGACGCATCATTCCGCGTGAAGTGTAAGACTCGACAGGTGAGGCTTCTCCGGACGACACGCGCGGAGCTGTTCTGGCTCGGCGGCGCTTTCCTCCTCGCCCTGGCCGTCCGCCTTCTCTCGGTCCCCGCCGCCACGACGGGCGGGCTCCGGCTCGCCTCGCCGGACTCGTATGCCCACCTCCGCCGGTCGACCGCCGTCGCGCGGAGGTTTCCGCGCGTTCCGGTACGCGACGCGTGGCTGAACCACCCGGAAGGCGGCATCTACATCTGGCCGCCCGCCTTCGACCTGCTCGCCGGCGGCACGGCACGGCTCGCCTATGGAGCCGACGCCACGCAGGACGAGGTCGCGCGCGTCCTCGCGACGCTCCCGCCCCTCCTCGGGGCTCTCCACGTCGTCCCTCTCTTCTTCCTCGCCCGGCGCGTGCTCTCCCGCCGGCGGGCGATCCTCGCCGTCACCGGCTACGCTCTCGTTCCCGCAGCGGCGATCTGGAGCCAGTTCGGCCACGGAGACCACCACGTCGCCGAAGCCCTTCTCCTCCTGCTGCTCCTCCTCGCCCTCGCGAGAGCGCGCGAGGAGGGGCTTACGCCGGGCTCCTCCGTACTCCGGGCGGTCCTCGCCGGCGGCGCCGTCGCCGCGATGGTCCTCACCTGGCAGGGAGCCGTCTTCGCCGCCGCCCTGGCATTCCTCTGGGCCGCCCTCGCCCTCCGTCCGCGCGAGGCCACGCTTCTCGCCCTTGCCGCGACCAGCCTCACGGCGCTCGGAACGCTGCCGTTCGCCGCGGGTCTCGACCTGCCGTTCACTTTCGTCTCCTTCGGCTGGTTCCAGCCCGCGCTCCTCCTCGCGGGCTCGGCCGCCGTCGCGGGCATCGCCGCCTTCCGCACGCAGGGAACGGCCCGAAGCGCCTTAGCGGGGCTCGCGCTCCTCCTCGCGGCGGCGACGGCCCCCCTCGCGCCCATCCTCACCTCCGCCGTCCTCCGGGGATCTCGGTACGTCGCCATCCACGCGGCAGGCGTCAGCGTCGACGAGATGGACCGCGGCGGCTACCTCTCCTACCCGAAGGATTTCCTCGGAGTCATCGCCGAGGCCCGCCCCCTCGTGAGGCCGCCGCTGAGCGCGACCCTTCGTGCGGCCGTGGAGGAACTCTCTCCCGGCTTCGTCCTCCTTCCCTTCGCCGTCGTCCTCTGGGCCCGCCGGCGCGCCGACCGGCGGCTCCTCGCTCTCTTTGGCGGCGTCCTCTTCGTGATGACGCTTTCGCAGCAGCGCAACGTCTACTACCTCGCGCCGCTGGCCGCGCTCGCACTGGCCGAAGCGCTCACCCGGCTCGCGCCGCGCGGACGAATGCGTCCCGCGGCGGCGGCGGCTACGGCGGCGGCCCTTCTCGTCGTTCTGCCGGGCCTGCCGCACTACGGCCGGGTCGTGAGGTACGCCGGCG
>CALBDV010000643.1 GCA_937927565.1 uncultured Holophagales bacterium | reverse complement strand
GAAGAGGTTCGTGAGCGCATCCTCGGGCGTCATCGTCCACACGGGATCGTCTGGAGTAGCCACGAAGAAGATCCGGTCACTCTTCCCTGCGCAGAGAAGTGCCACGACAGCGCTTGGATCCTCCGCGCGCAGGCGGCCATCGGATTCGACGCAGAGCCAGACGGCCTCGACGAGGTCCTGCGGAAGGGCCACCCCTTCGGGGAACGCGAGACGCTCGGGCAGGAGTGCCCGGGAGCGCGACCGCAGCCACGATTCGTCGATCTCATTCCAGTGCGCGGCGAGAAGACCACGCTTCCGAAGGAGGGCGGTCCAAACATCCCAGCGGTCGACGGACTCCCAGGCCCGCACGGCAGCGACGTAGTGAAGCGTTCGATCTTTCGAGTCCCACCCCTCCAGGACGCCAAGGAAGTTCTCTGGATCGCGATCGAACCCGGGTACCGAGGGACACTCATCGACTCCCCTGACGAGGACCGGGTCGCGAGTGGAGGAGAACTTGTAGTGCCTGAGAACGGCCATCGCCTCGAGTAGAGCGTGGAGCCCCGCCTCGAGCCCTCGAAGCCGTGTCCTGGCCTCGTCTTCTCTCAGCCCGCAGCCGGCATGAACCGTCTTGTTCCGGTAGTCCAGTAGGGTGTCGAGGAGCCGTTGTGACGAGGCGGTGAGGAGAACGGGGCGAGGCGTTTTCAGGAGCTTGCGAAGGGAGGCGACGACGTCTGCCGCGATGCCCCACTGAATTCGCTTCGCGCCAGCGCAGGCGGTCAGGAACTTGACCTGATTCCCGAAGGTCGGGCGCCTCAGGTCAGTCAGAATGCAACGGTCGAGGGCCGCAACACTCTCATCGGATCGAAGATAGACCGAGCCGAGAATCCCGGACACCGTTCGGAGCACGCTCCCGAAGAGACAGAGCAGCTCCTGGTGCCGCTCGATGGCAAGAGAAGAGCCCTCCAGACGCTCGAGGGAATCGGCGATTGGCTGTGGCCAGCTGTCGGCCCGGAGGAGGTCGGAAAGGGGAAGGTGGGAGCCGGTCAAAGTACTGCAGACTCCAGGGCGAGAAGTCGAGAACCTCCCAAGTCTGCGGCGTGGACGACTGGGCCGGACCGGCCCCGGATGTGCTGGTCCGCCGCGAGCGCACTAAGAGCATGACGAACGATCGCGGGCCGCCAGTCGACCAATCTCGGCCGGTCGTTAGCGATCTGTTCGAGTGTCATGGAATCTCAGGTCACATCATACTTTGCCTTCTAGGGTGGCTTCGCGAAGGAGCGCCAGCTGAACGAGTTCTGCTGGAACAGTCTCCGCTCTGCGACAAGGGAGAACGAGCCAGTCTGAGGTCCGCCCTCGCGGTCGGCCCCAACCGGGCGCCGTCGCCGCCGGTACCGGAGTCAACTGTCAGAGGGCGCCGCCGTTCGCGTCTTGAGACCGTGGAGGGACGCGAGATGAATGGAAACGAGACGACGCCGGTCAGTCTGAGCGC
>CALBDV010000642.1 GCA_937927565.1 uncultured Holophagales bacterium | reverse complement strand
GTACAGGATGGACATCCGGTTGACGGACGCCATCTTCTTCGCGGGGTCGGGCTACATAGGCTCGACGACGCGGAAGATGCCCGTGATGTCGTCCGCGATCTCGTAGGGCGGCAGGGGCTGATCTTCGGAAGGGTGGAGGGCGATCCGAAGGTCGGCTCGCCACAGCCCCTTCTCCGGCAGCTCGGCGAGCTGCGTCCGGGCCTCGATCGAGACCTGTGCCGGCGGCGGTGGGACGGACTCCCCGGAGAGCCGGATTTCGACCCGGTTCAGGAACGTCTGCTCCGCCTGGAGCGCGGCCGGCTTCATGTCAGGCCGCTTCCACGAGAGCGCCGGCGGGCTGCTCGGACGGGGTCGTCCTCGAGGTCGAGGCGGCGACGGAACGGAGGGCGTACGGGTTCATGTCGTCGTACCAGCGGGTCAGCGAACCGCGCGGGGCGAGGTGAATGCGGACTTCGCAGCCGAGGGCCATCGCGACGCGGACCATCGAGGAGAGAGTGAAGTTCGAGGTGCCCCGAAGGATCTTCGTGACGTAGGCCGGAGACGTCCCGATGCGGCGGGCCAGCTCAGCCCTCGAAACGTCCTTTTCGGCCATGACCCGACAGAGGTCTTCCGTGAAGTCGAGGATCGAGCCCTCGACGTTGTAGACGATGCTCTCCTCGGCCTTCCGGAAGAACTCTCTGAAACTCGACTCGCTCATCCTGGCTCCTCCTCGATGGCGAGGCTTCCCTCGCGTGCCGCCCGCAGGACCTCGTCACGAAGCCGCATCGCGCGCTCCGCCTCGGCGAGGACCCGCCTCTCCTTGGGCTTCAGGACCCCATGCGAGCAGACGATGAGGTGCCCGTAAAGGTTGAAGTAGAAAACACGAACCCAGGTTCCCTTGAGCTCGAAGATGCCGTCCGCTCCCCGAATGGCTCGGGCGTGGTGCTCGTTTCGGATCGAGCCCGCCTCCGCCAGAAGCTGGAGACGCCGTCCCACTCGCTCCGCGTCCATGGCGAGATCGCCCGAGAGGCTCTCGAGGAACGCGAGCAGCGGACATCGACCATCCTCCCCAACCGGCGTCGCGACGCTCCAGCGCGCCTTCCAGACGATCCGGAGCCTCACGTTAACCTATGGGTTAAGGAAGTCAAGCTCTTCATTCCCCTCCCCCCACAACCGTCTGCACCTTCGCTACCGGGCTTCCGTCCGTCCCGAGAAGGACGACGAAGGCCGCCGCACCCTCGTGCTCGTCACTCGCGTAGAGGGCGACCTCGGCGTCGCCGCCCTTCAACTTCGCAGCCTCCTTCGCGAGGACGGAGCTGCCGGCGTCGCCCGCCTTCCGCCGCAGGTCGAGGCGCGAGCCCTCGGCGGCGCCCTCGATAGCGACCTTGCAGCGCAGGCCGGTCCACTTCACGGCGCCGATCTTCCCGGCGGAGCCAGCCCCCGCCGCGTTCGCGCGGACGGTGACGACCGGGATGACGCACTCCTGGAGGCTGACGCCGCCGTG
>CALBDV010000641.1 GCA_937927565.1 uncultured Holophagales bacterium | reverse complement strand
CAGGGAGGGCGAGACCATTTGCCGCCAGCGCACCTGTGCGATCAGGGCCTCTCTCTCGGGCTTCCAGCATTTCTCGGCGGTCTCACGCGTCACGTCGACGGCGAACGTCAGGTAGCTCAGTGCGGTAGCCGCGAGAAGCGCCTCCACCTCCCCTCGGACGCTCGCGGCGTCCCCGTCGTCCTTCGCATCGAACGAAAAGACGCCGATCGAGGCGCCCTTGCTCAGGGTGATCGCTCCCGGCCGCCTGCTTGCAAGCCACGCCTCCACCTTTGCAGGACCGACGAGGCACATGAGGCCCGAGCCCCGGATCACGCTGACCTGGGCGGTGTCGTCGAGGACGGACGAGAGATTGATCGCCTCTGCCCGCAGGAAGTACCTAGTCATCGCAGTTCTCCTCTCTGGCTTCCCCAGGACCGTCCTCTCGGCAGCGTGCAGAGTCTCCGTTCCAGATGCATCGCGACGTCCTGCTCATCCATCTCATCACCCGCTCCGTCCGGCACCAGAGGCCGATGGTCCCGACCCAGGCCAATGCTCCCAGGCCAAACGAGACCGCCCACTTCCATTGGCCAAGGCTCTCGAACACCTGGGCCGCCGCGAGAAGGACCCCCAGGGGGAGCGCCAGCGTCGCGACCACCTGCAGCCTCGCGGCCGTAGTCGCCTGCCGCAGATTCACCCTCGACGAAAGGTACTCCTCGCTCGCGCGAATCTCCTGCTCGACCTCGCCAAACAACTCGTCGACGTCGAGCTGTTTGCGCGCGACTGCGTACATCTCGATTCCCTGTTGCTGGCTCGAGACGAGCGGGAATCGATAGAGATTCGTCAGGAGGGCAAAGTCCCACCGAAGCTTCTGGAAATCTTCGTGGAACGTTGGTTCGTGCTTACGGCCCTTCCTCCTCGCCTCCGCGGATATCTCGCAGAGACTCTGGCTGAAGCGGAAGGTCGCGACGCGCAGGTAGAGGAGCAGGAGGACCTGATCGAAGTACATGTCCCGAAAGTGCTGCCAGACCGGGGGGTCAACGGAGGATGGAACGATGGCGGCCCCGGCGTGCTGGCAGTAGCCGTACCAGCTGCCTCCGTGAGCCCACCTGAGGTATGTCGCCGCCTCGATCCACTTTCTCTCGAAGGAGCTGACGGTTGCGTGCGACTGCCACGGCGTGTCGAGCGGTTCATCCACGTTTACAAGGCGAAGCCAATGGCCGAAGCCGGAGGGAATGGCGACGGCACCTCCGAACTCCCGAGCGAGGATGTTGGCGCCGGCTTCCTCGCCCCTGTCGCTTCCCATGACGGCACACGTCCAGACGAAGGCGCGGTTGTCCGTGTAGACGACCCAGCCGAGGTCCGGGCCCGTGCCGGACTTCGCCCAGGCCCTCGTGGCCTTGATGGCGTCCCCTGAGACCAGTTCGTATCGCTTGTCGTCGGCTTCCATCGGTATCCGGAGAAGAGCGTCCCAGCGATCCAAGTAGGCATCGGCAGCCGTGTCTACCGGCGGGCAGTCCCCGCTCTGATGGATGTAATCCGATACGACCTCCGCGTATCCCGAGTCCGTCTCGTGCTTGTCCCAGGGACTGTGCCAATAGCGAAACCGCTCGTTGAAGAAGAGAAGATCGTCGAGGGTCGTCTGCGGGTCCGCGACTGCGATGTCGAGGATGAGAAATCCGGTCTTCAACAGATCTTTTTCGGCGGAACGGTTCGTTTTTCCGGCTGGTGCCCCTTCAGCCGAAGCCCCTCCGGCCCACTCGAAGAGAACAAGCTTGGGTCGGAGCCGCTTGAAACTCCGGCCTGCCCGCCCTCCAGAG
>CALBDV010000640.1 GCA_937927565.1 uncultured Holophagales bacterium | reverse complement strand
CGTGGACGGCGACGGGCAGGTCGAGATCCTCTTCGGCACCGCCGTCGTGTACCCGGCCTATTCGATGAGGGCGCTTCGCCTGGACGGCACCTCCGTCCCCCAGTTCCCCAAGCCGACTTCTCGCGGAAGTATGTGGGCGACAGTTCCGGCTGTGGCCGACCTCGACGGTGACGGCCTCCTCGAGTTGGCTTGGATCGACGGATCCGCGTACCTCCACGTGTGGGATCTGCAGGCGCCGGCCTCCTCTCGCCAGCCCTGGCCGATGTTTGGCGGCGACGCGCGCCACAGCGCGGCGACGGTCTACGCGAGCCGGCCCACCCTCAGGGCGTCTGCGAACGGCGGGACCGCAATCAACCTCTCCTGGACGCCGCTTTCCGGCGCCACGGGCTACCGGCTCGATGTGGGCTTCGACCGGGACTTCACCGTGCTCGTGGCAGGTTACGCGAACAGGCCCCTCGGCAAGGTCACCGCGTACTCGATCGGCGGCCTCACGCCCGCGACGACCTACTACGCGAGGGTCCGCGCGGAATGGCCCGCGCGGACATCCGCGAGCAGCGTCCCCGCCAGCGCGACGACGTCGACGATGCCGACCCGGTTCTACACCCTCATGCCGTGCCGGGTGCTCGACACGCGCACGGCCGGCGGCCCGACCGGCGGAATGCCTTTGGGGGCGAGCTCGCGGAGCGTCTTCACGGTGAGTACCGCGTGCGGCGTCCCGAGCGACGCGACGGCCGTCGTTGCGAACCTGACCGTGGTCGGTGCCACCGCACCGGGAGCTCTTCAGGTGCTGCCGGGTCATCTCGTTTCGAGCGACGCTTCGTCGCTGAGCATCCCGGTCGGCCGGGCGCGTGCCAATAACGCGGTGGTGCAGCTGTCGACGACCGGCGACGGCACGATCGCCGTGATCAATGGTGCCGAGGGCACCGTTCACTTCATCATCGACGTCAGCGGGTACTTCAAGTGAAGGAGCGGATCGCCTCTCCGGCGCCCGGGCGCCGGGGGGGGCGCTAAACCCCGAACGTTCTCGCCACCAGGCTCCGTGCCCGCGCCGGGTCCGTCGTCCCCTTCACGATCGCCCGGCCGTCGGAGAAGAGGGTCATCTCGACCTCCTCGGTCCGGAAGCGGAGGAGGTAATCGTTGGCGAGGACCGTCCCGAGCGGGCGTAGCCGCTCGGCCAGCGAGGCGAAGTCGGGGCGGGAGGGAACGAGCGGGCGGACCTGGACGGAATCCCGGCCGCAGAGCGCGGCCGTCTGGGGCGTCTCGACGGAGAGGAAGTCGAAGCGGCGCTCCGCGCAGCAGGGGCAGCGGCTCTCGTCGGGACGGTAGGGGAGCGCGACGCGGCTGAAGCGGCCTTCCCAGACGTCCGCGTAGACGACCTCGGCCTCGGCCGGAGACTCGCGGGTCGCGAGCCAGCGGAGGGCGCGCCCGACCTGCATCGAGGCGGCGAGGTGCGCTGCGGGGCCGAGGATTCCGGCGGTGTCGCAGGTGGGGGAACTCCCCGGCTCGGGGATCTCCGGCATGAGGCAGCGGAGGCAGGGCGTGTGGCCCGGGACGAGGAGCGCGGCGAGGCCGGTCGACCCGATGCAGGCGCCGTAGACCCAGGGAGTGCCCTTCTCGACGCAGGCGTCGTTCAGGAGGAACCGCGCCTCGAAGCTGTCGAACCCGTCGACGACGAGGTCGATGCCGTCGAGCA
Organism: uncultured Holophagales bacterium; assembly: GCA_937927565.1. Lineage (GTDB taxonomy): Bacteria > Acidobacteriota > Thermoanaerobaculia > UBA5066 > UBA5066 > UBA5066. The sequence continues at coordinate 103 of CALBDV010000640.1, read as the reverse complement.
GCTCGCGGACGTTCTTCGGGCCCATGTCGACCACGACGGGCTCCACCTCGACGTCCGCGTTTACGCGCGCGAGGCGGCGGGCGGCCGCGACGGCCTTCGGGAG
>CALBDV010000639.1 GCA_937927565.1 uncultured Holophagales bacterium | reverse complement strand
CCGAGGCCTCGCCCCTCTCCCTGGAAGAGGTCTTCCTCGCCGTGGCCGGCGAGGATAAGGGAGCCTCCCTATGAAACACTTCGCCGTCGTCGCACTCCGGGAGATCGTCGAGCGGCGCGTTCTCCTGGTAGCCGCCTCGTTTGCGGCCGCCCTCCCACTCCTTGTTCCGCTGCTTCCAAGGGTTCCCGCGGACCAGGCGGTCGGAGCCCGCAGCGTCACCGCGCTCATTCTCGCCTTCACTTTCGGGATCGCAGGGAGCCTCCTCGTCGGCGCCTCGGTCGTTGGGCGAGAGCTGGCTGAGGGCCGCCTCTCCTTCTACTTCTCCCGGCCGGTCTCAGGGCCGGCCCTCTGGGCCGGGAAACTCCTGGGCGGCCTTGCGGTCGCCTTCCTTGCCGAGGCGATCGTCATTCTGCCGACCTCTGCGGTATGCGGTGGAATCCCGTCGTTTGGCGACGCCGTGACGGATCCGGAGTTCCTCAGGGGACTCCTCGTCGTTCCCGTATTTCTGTTCCTCCTCGCCTGGATCGGCTCGGTCGCGCTCCGCTCGCGCTCGCCGTGGCTCATCGTCGATGCGGTCCTCCTCGTGTCCGTCCCGGCCGCTCTCTTCGTCGTCGGACGCCGGTTCCTCCTCTATGGAGGCCGCGTCGACCTGTTCAACGCCCTTCGGACCGCCCTCGGCGTCTTCCTGCTCGCCGCCCTCGCCGCCACGCTGGCGCAGGTCGTCTTCGGCCGCACCGACGCTCGGCGCGGGCACGGCGCGCAGTCGCTCGCCCTCTGGGGGGTCCTCCTGGCCGCGACGGCAGCTTGCGTCATCTGGGCCGAGCGGACGATCGACCCCGGAGTCGGCCAGCTCGTCCGTGCATGGGCGCAGCCCGCGGCGCCGGATGGTGACTGGGCGTTCGTTCAGGGCTCGGCGCGGAAGGACGGCGCAGCCAACACCTCCTATCTTCTGAATCTGAAGACCGGCCGAAGCCTCCTCCTACGGCTCGCCTGGACGGCCACCGTCTCGGCCGACGGATCGCGCGCCGTCTACGCCCACGGCTTTCCCTCCCGGTCGAAGGAGATCGAGCTGGAGGCCATCGACCTGAAGACGGCGGACTCCGTAGTCATGGGAATCCCCTCGTGGCCGGATGGAGTGGCCCTCACGGCCGACGGCCGACGCCTCGCCGTCGTCTCCGATGGCCTCTGCCGGGTCGTCGAGCTTCCCTCGCTCCGCCTCCTTGCCTCGGCGCGAATCCCGACTTCACCCTGGGCCTACAGCCCGCGCTTCGTCTCTCCCGACACTGTGCGGTTGCACCCTTTCCGCCCCTTGCTGCGCGCCGGTGACGGGTCTGGACCGGCGACGAGAGCCGTCGAGGACCCCGAGGCGGCGGAGCTGCACGTGGAGAGAAGATCAGTGACGATCCTCGCGCGCTACCCGGTCTCGTCGATCGCGATCCCGGCTCGAGAGGAGAAGGGGGCGGGCCGCGATCCGCTCTTCGTTCTCGTTCCGAGCCCCGACCTTTCCCGCGTCCTCCTCGTCGGCGCCGGGTCCGCGCATGCAGTCCGGCTCCTCGATGCCTCGTCCGGTCAAGTCCTTGCGTCGGTCGATGGCTCAGGGGAAACGGGTCGACCGACGGGTACCTTTCTCGCCGATGGCCGGGCCGTCCTCGTGGAGCCGCTTCCGACAGGGCACCGGCTCGTCCTCCTCTCGCCCGACGGAACCCGCCGTTCCGAGATCCCGCTGCCCCCCGGTACGACCGGGGTCCGACTCGGCTTCGAACCGGGGAAGGGGCTCCTCTCGGTCGGGCTGACTGGCGGGAGAGACTTCGACTCCTGGGAGTGGTTTCTCACAGACCTCGAGAAGGGGACGCTCCGGCCGCTGGGAGCTGACGGACTATCGCCCTTCCTGTGGTCCGACGGGCTCAGGTCTCCAACTCCGGGAAGCCCGGTCACGCGCCTCGCGTTCGACGCGGACCGGCGTCTCGTCCTTTTCGACCCGGCGACCGGGGCACAGACGCCCCTCACGCGCGGTCGACCGGCCGGCAAGTAAGATCGGAGGGTGACCACCTCCACGCGCCGCGAAGCCCGCCGCGTCCTCGAGATCGAGGCCGCGGCGATCCGCTCTCTCGCCGACAGTCTCGACGAAGGGTTCGACACGGCCGTCGCCCTGCTGCTCGGGACGACGGGCCGCGTCGTCGTCACCGGCATCGGCAAGAGCGGGATCGTGGGGCAGAAGATCGCCGCGACGCTCGCCTCGACGGGGACGCCCTCCTTCTTCCTCCATCCGTCCGAGGCGATTCACGGCGACCTCGGGATGATCCTCGCGGGGGACGTCGTCCTCGCGCTCTCGCACTCCGGGGAGAGCGCCGAGATCGTCGCCCTGCTCCCCCACGTGCGGCGCCGTGGCGCCAGGCTCGTCGCCCTGACGGGACGCCGCGGCTCGACGCTCGGCCTGGAAGCCGACGCCGTCGTCGAGGCCGCCATCCACGAAGAGGCGTGCCCGCTGAACCTTGCCCCGACGGCCTCCACGGCGGCACAGCTCGCGATGGGAGACGCCCTCGCCATGGCCCTGTCGGTCGAGAAGGGGTTCCGGCCGGAGGACTTCGCCGCCCTCCACCCGGGAGGCAAGCTCGGGAAGCGGTTCCTGAAGGTGGCCGACCTGATGCACTCGGGCGGCGACCTGCCTCTCGTTCCGCTCGGAGCCCCGATGAAGGACGTCGTCTACGAGATGTCGAAGAAGCGCCTCGGGATCACGGGCGTCCTCGACGGCGACGGCCGCCTCGCCGGGGTCGTCTCGGACGGGGACCTCCGCCGCCTCCTCGAGCGGGAGGGAGAGAGAGCCTGGGGAACCGATGCGGCCGGCGCGATGAACCGCACTCCGAAGACGATCGCGTCCGGTGCCTTCGCGACGGAAGCGCTCCGGCTCATGGAGGAGAAGAAGATCACGTCCCTGTTCATCGTCGGAGAGGACGGGCGTCCGAACGGAATCGTCCACCTCCACGACCTCTGGGGCGTCGAGTCGATATGACGAGCCGCCGTCCTGGCAGATAATCTGCCGTCATGCCGGCAGCTCCCATCGTTCCCGACGACCTCCGGACGAAGCTCCTCCGCATTCGCGCCCTCGTTCTCGACGTGGACGGAGTGCTCACCGACGGGACACTCACCTTCGACGAGGAGGGCCGGGAGCTGAAGTCGTTCGACGTGAAGGACGGACTCGGGCTCGTCCTCCTGCGCGACCTCGGCTATCGCATCGGGATCATCTCGAGCCGCGCCTCGAAGGTCGTCGCCCAGCGCTGCCGCGACCTGAAGATCCCCGACGAGTGCATCCTGCAGGGAGAGCTCGACAAGGCCGCCGCGTTCGACAGGCTCGTCGGGCGGTGGGGCCTGGAGTCGTACGAGGCCGTCGCGGTCGGTGACGATCTCCCCGACCTCGGGATGATGCGGCGCGCCGGGGTCGGCGCCTGCCCGTCGGACGCGGTGTCCATCGTGAAAGACGCGGCCGCGCTCCACCTGACGAAGCCGGGCGGCGGCGGCGCCGTGCGCGAGCTCTGCGACCTGATCCTCGAGATCCGCCGCGGCGCCCGGGCCGACAAGCCGCAGGAGGTACGGCCGGCCCAACCGTCGTCCGACGGCTCCGTCGTCCAGTTCCCGGGTTCGCGAGGCTAGCCATGAGCCGGGGGGACCCGCCAGGCCGCGGATTCCCCGCCCCCCCACCGCGGCCGGACGGCCGGGTCAGCCAGCGGGCGAGGGCGTTCCGCGCTTGCGGAAGAGCCAGGCGAGACCGATCCCGAACAGGTAGAGCGCGATCATCGGCAGTGCGAAGGCGCACTGCGTCGGGATGTCGGGCGTCGGCGTGATGAGCGCTGCGATGACGAAGATGACGAGGACGGCGTAGCGGAACTTCTGGAGGAGCCACTTCTCCGTCACGACGCCGATCCTGACGAAGAAGACGATCGCGAGCGGCGTCTGGAAGACGAGCCCCATCCCGAGGAGGATCTTCGACAGGATGGAGAGGTAGTCGTCGATCTTCAGGACGGGGGTGAAGTCGGCGCCCATGGTCACGAGGAACTTCGCCACCATGGGAAAGGCGATTTCGTAGCCGAACCAGCCGCCTGCACAGAAGAAGAAGGCCGTCGAGAAGACGAACGGGAAGACCCACTTCTTCTCGTGGCGATAGAGCCCGGGCGCGACGAAAAGCCACACCTGAAGCAGGATCACGGGGCTCGCAAGGAAGATCCCCGCGATCAGCGCGATGTTCAGGTAGAGCATGAACGGCTCGGTCAGGTTCGTGTAGGCGAGCTTCGTCCCGGCCGGGAGGACCTCGAGAATCGGCTTCTGAGCGATGCGGAAGAGGTCCGCCGCCTTCCACCAGGCGAGGAAGAACCCCGCCGCAATGGCGATGGCCGAGTAGAAAAGCCTCTTTCGCAGCTCCTCGAGGTGCTCGAGGAACGTCATCCGCGTCAGGTCGTCGGCGGGAGTCTCCGTCACGCGGGCCGGACCGCGTCGCCGCGCTCCTCGGCGGCAGGGCTCGCGACGATCTTCCCGGCCGGAACGGCCAGCGGACCGGGATCGGGGCCGGGAGCGGGCTTCTCCGCATCGTCGCGGGCCGCCTTCTCCACCTCCTCCTCGATCGATCGCTTGAGGTCGGTCGAGGCCCGCTTGAACTCGCCGAGGCCCTTCCCGAGCTGTTTGCCCAGCTCGGGGAGCTTCTTCGGTCCGAAAATCAGCAGGGCCAGAGCGAAGATGAAGATCAGCTCCGGCATTCCGAGGTTGCCCATGGCGCCGGAATCGTCCGCTGCCGCCTCCTCGTAGTCAAGGCCGATCCGCGCTCTCTCCCGTCGACGGCACGGCGCGTGCTACCGTTCACGCTGGAGGCCTTCGTGACGCCGAATCCGCCCCGTTCCCGAGCGCTGAAGCTGCTCGCCGCACCCCTCGTTCTCGCCGCAACGACGCTCCTCGGCGGCACTCTCGGGCCTCGCCTCCTCGCCGTCTCCGACGCGACGAACCCGATGATGAAGGAGTACTCCGACGTCCTCGCGACGGCGCGGGCGTGGTACGCCGACGACCTCGGCACCGAGAAGCTCGTCTATTCCTCGATCTCGGGAATGCTCGACACCCTCGACCCGCACTCGAGTTTCCTCGAGCCCGAGGAATACGGGGCCATGCAGGAGAAGCAGCGCGGCTCGTTCTACGGCCTCGGCATCATCATCTCGAAGCGGAACGGCCGGGTCACGGTCATCACGCCCGTAGAGGGCTCCCCCGCCCAGCGCCTCGGCATCCGCGCGGGCGACATCATCGACCTCGTCGAGGGCGAGCCGATCGACGACCTCCCGATCGACGCCGTCGTCAAGAAGCTCAAGGGCCCGAAGGGGACGACGGTGAAGATCACCATCGTGAGGCCCGGCCTCGGCGAACCCCTCCAGATGACCGTGACGCGCGCGGAGATCCCGACGAACTCGGTCTCCTTCGCCTTCATGGTCGAGCCGGAGGTCGGCTACATCCGCCTGAAGGACTTCACCCACACCTCGGCCCCCGAGGTCGCGGAGGCGTGGGCGAAGCTCGAGAAACAGGGAATGAAGAAGCTCGTCTTCGACCTTCGGGCGAACCCGGGAGGCCTCCTCGACCAGGCGATCGCCGTCTCCGACTTCTTCCTCCGGAAGGGAGAGAAGGTCGTCATGACGCGCGGGCGCCAGGCGAACTCGGAGCAGGTTTTCACCGCTCCCGGGCGGAACACGAAGGCCCGCATTCCCGTCGTCGTCCTGATCAACAAGGGCTCGGCCTCGGCCGCCGAGATCGTCGCAGGGGCCGTCCAGGACCAGGACCGCGGGCTGGTGGCGGGCACGACGAGCTGGGGGAAAGGGCTCGTCCAGTCGGTCTACACCCTCTCCGACAGCGCCGGCCTGGCGCTGACGACGGCGAAGTACTACACGCCGTCGGGACGCTGCATCCAGCGCGACTACAAGGAGTTCATCGAGTACATCGCTCCGGGCGACGAAGAGGACGGCGAGGGCGACGCCCTGACCGAGCCCGGGAAACGGGAGATCTTCCGGACCTCCGGGGGGCGCGTCGTGTACGGGGGCGGAGGCATCACACCCGACGTCTCCGTGAGGGCCGGCAAGCTCTCACGCTGGATGGCCACTCTCTACGCGCGCGGCGTCTTCTTCGAGTGGGCGGTCCAGTACCGCGCGAAGAGCCCCGACGTCCCTCGCGACTTCAAGGTCACGGACGCGATCCGGGAGGAGTTCTTCACGTTTGCCGACGGCCGGCCGAACGCGCCGGAGACTCCCGCCCTCCAGGCGTTCGCCGACGAGAAGGACAAGGACGCCGTCGACCGCGCCCTTGCGGAGGAGCTCGTCGGCGCCGTCCACGGACCCGAGGCCGGCTACCGGATATCGATCGACGGAGACGTGCAGCTGAAGAAGGCGCTGACGCTCTTCCCCGACGCCGAGAAGCTCGCGGGGATCCGAACCGGGCCCGCCGCCATCGCGAAGAAGTAGCCATGAAGCTCGGAATCGTCGGCCGGCCGAAGACCGGAAAGACCACCCTCTTCAATCTCCTGACCCGCTCGCACCAGTCGGTCGACAAGTTCGGGGCCGTGCGCGAGACCCACCTCGGGACGGCCCACGTTCCCGACCCGCGGCTCGACCGGCTCTCGGCGCTCTTCAAGCCGAAGAAACACACGCCCGCCACGGTCGACTTCGTCGACATCCCGGGGATCGCGAAAGGGGAACAGGAGAAGATCGACTTCTCGGCCCTCAAGAACGTCGACGCCCTCGTCCACGTGCTGCGCGCCTTCGAGGATGCCGACCTCCCGCACGAGGGAGGCGTCGACCCCGCACGGGACGCGAAGATGCTCGACGAGGAGCTGGTCCTCTGCGACTACGTCCTTCTCGAGAAGCGGCGCGAGAAGCTCGAGAAGGACCGGAAGAAGACGAAGTCGGCCGAGCTCGACGCGGAGTGGGCCGCCATCGAGAAGTGCCTCCCCGTTCTCGAGGCCGCCAGGCCGCTGCGGGCGGCCGGCCTTTCGGCGGCCGAGGAGAAGTGCCTTCGCGGCTTCACTCTCCTCTCGCTGAAGCCCCTCCTCCTCGTCGCGAACGTCTCCGATGCCGACGCGGCCGCCGAGCCGGTCGTACGCTTCGGCCTCGAAGGCTTCGCCGCGCAGCCCCGCGTCGCCGTGGCGCGCGCCGCCGCGAAGATCGAGATGGAGCTGAACGACCTGCCCGACGAGGACGTGCCGGCGTTTCTGGCCGACCTGGGCATCTCCGAGCGCGGCATCGACCGGATCCTCCGCGCCTCCTACAGGCTCCTCGGCGTTCAGTCGTTCTTCACGGCAGGCGAGGACGAATGCCGGGCCTGGACGGTACCCGTCGGCGCGACCGCGGTGGAGTGCGCCGGGGCGATCCACTCCGACCTCGCCCGCGGCTTCATCCGCGCCGAGGTCGTGCCCGTCGAGGACCTCCTCGACCTCGGCTCGCTCGCCGACTGCCGGACCAGGGGAAGGCTGAAGCTCGAAGGCAAGGAATACGTCGTGAAGGACGGGGACGTCGTCCACGTCCGGTTCAACGTCTAGCCGGTCGCGGGCGGCGCCGACCCCTCCGGCCCCCCGATCGGGGGACCGTCCTGCTTCTCGGGCGTCTCCGAAGACTGCGGCTTCTCCAGAGGCTCCTGCGGCGTCTCCGGCGCCCCAGGGGCTGGCTCGCCCGCGGGAGTCTGGCTCGCGGGAGTCTCGACCACCGGAATCTCGACCCCTTCCCTCGGGGTGACGTCCTCGTCACTCACCGTCGAGACGCGAAGCGAGACGGTGGTCTTCTCGCGGGAGCCGTCGGTCGGCTTCGTCGCCGACTCCGCAGGACGAACGGACTTCACCTCGACCACGATCGCCGTGATGTTGTCCACGCCGCCCCGTTCGTTTGCGAGGTCGATCAGTCCGCGGACGATTTCCTCCAGGGACCGCTGCGAGGAGAGGGCGCTCGTGATCTCCTCGTCCGACACCATCCCCGTGAGTCCGTCGGAGCAGAGCAGGAACCGGTCGCCCCCCCCGACGGGGATCTCGATCAGGTCTACGGCGACGTGCGTGCCCCCGCCGAGGGCACGCGTGACGACGTTCTTGAGCGGGTGGCTCCGCGCCTCTTCTTCCGAGAGGATCCCGGCGTTGACCTGCTCCTGGACCCACGAATGGTCGTCGGTGAGCCGGCGCAGCTCGGACTCGCGCATGAGATAGGCGCGGCTGTCTCCGACGTGAACGAGCGTCGCGCGTTTCTCGTCGAACAGGGCGGCCACGACCGTCGTCCCCATCCCCTTCAGCTCGGGACGGTTCACGACCGCACGCATCACCTTTTCGTTGGCACGCTCGACCGCGGTGCTGAGGCGGTTGCCGTCGACGGAGTAGCGGTTGTTGTACCCGAACGGCCACGTGTTGTCGTGGTCGTCCTCCGTACCGGAGATGAATTCCTGGATCGATTCGACCGTCAGGCGGGAGGCAACCTCGCCGGCAGCATGGCCGCCCATGCCATCTGCGACGACGAAGAGGCCCCTCTCGGCGTCGAGCAGGTAGGCGTCTTCGTTGTGCTTCCTTTTCCGGCCGACGTCGGTGAGACCGAATGCATTGAGAGCCACGAGCGGATTCTAGCCCTTCCGCCCGAACAGCCCGCCAAGGAATCCCTTGTTCTCGGACGGGGGGCGCAGCTCGGTGGCCAGCTTCTGGAGGTCGCCATCGTCGGGGATTCGGCTCAGGGCCTCCTGCAGGTGTCGTTCCGCCTTGGTCCTGAGGCCCACCTGAAGGTACAGGCGCGAGGCCTCCCGGTGGACAGCCCCGTTCTCCGGGTCGAGCTTGAGCGCGGCCTCGACGGCTTCCACGCCCCGCCGGGCCTTCCCCGGAATCCGGCTGCAGACGAGGGCGAGGTAGTGGAGCGCCTTGGCGTCCTTCTTCCAGTGGTGAACGGAGAGGTCGAACTGCGTGTAGGCCGCGGCGAGGTCCCCGTCCCGGTACGCCTTGACTCCCATCGCAAGGTAGGTTTTCGCGATGGCGGCGGGGTCGAAGGCCGCCCCCCCCTGGGTCTTGTCCAGGTCGAAGTCGTGCGCCTTCCGGCGCTGGGCATTCGTCAGGACGTTCATCGCTTCCGTGAGGACCTGGAACCGGGATTCGGCTTCCGCCTTCTTCGCCGAATCCGTGAACCGATCCGGGTGAGCATCGCGGGCCAAGGCTCGAAACCGAACCTTGATGGCCTCCTCGGAGGCGTCACGGCTCACACCGAGAATCTCGTAGTAGTTCGTCACAGCGTACCGGTCGGCTCGTGCCTTCCGGGCCCCCTTGCGCAGACAGTGGAGAAATTCTCACACGATGGCAGGCGGAAACTCAAGCGCCGCCTGCAACCTCGCTCCGGACGGGCTCCTTCTAGAGCATGCGGCGCTGGACGATGCGCCTCGCGGTGACACGAACCGCCTCGGGAACGTTGCGGTCCGTGGAGAGGGCGGTCTGGTCCCTCTGGGACAGGCGGAGGACGAGCGGGAGCGTCACGTCGATGGGCGAACGCGGGTTCCTCACGATCGCCGACATCAGGGCGTACTTCTTCATCCACTCCCGCCGCTGGGCGACCGCCCGCAGGACGTCTTCCGAGACGCTCTTCATGTTCGCGATCGCCTCGGCGTCGGCCTCGTTCGTCTTGGGCGACTTCAGGACGGCCGTCGAGACGAGGCGGTTGGGGTCGCGGACGAGGAAGAGGCGCTCCTCCCGGGTCCCGCGGAAAGCGACACGAATGCGCTGCGAGACGGTGAGCGACGTGAGGCGGACGACGACATCCTTCGAGACCTCCTCGTCCGCGGGTGCGGCCCCGCCGGCCGTGGCCGCCGCATCCGCGGCGGGAGCCGGCGATACGGGCTCCTCGATCTCCACCGCCTCGGCGACCGGCTCCCCCCGGTCGCGTTCCTTCTTGAGGAAGAACTCCTCGAGGAACTCGTCGGCGCGCCGCCGGATGTCCGTGGAGAGGTCGGGGTTCTCGAAGAGGCTCTCCACGATCTCGGGAGCGGCAAGGAGGCGCGCCTGGTTCGTGATGAGGACGTCCTGAAGGTCGGCCTCGACGCGCCGGGCGAGCCACACGAGGGTCGAGTTCGAGACGGAGCGATGCTGGAGGACCCCTTCGAGGACCCTCCGTTCGTGCGTCCTGAGAGCGATGGCGTCGAGCTGCTCCGGCCGAGCCTCCGGCATCTGCACCGCGCCGAGGAGAGACGAAACGTCGAACGTACGGAACGTCTCCTCGCAGAGGGGCGACAGCTCGGCATCTCCCTGAGCGAGCATCGACCCGACGGCCCGAACGAGCTCCGCCGGGGAGAGAGGTACGAAACCGCGCGCGGCGAACTCGAGAATCCGGCGGGGCGCCTGGCCGTTCTCGATCGACGCGAGGATGTCGAGACCGGGACCGTCCGAAGACATGCAGGCGGGAGCTTACGCCAGAGCGGGGCTTCAGCCGCCCTGGGGGTCGGCGCCGGCGGCCGCTTCGCCGATCACGAAGTTCCTCACGACCTGACCGAGCTGGCCGACGGCACCGATCGCGGCGCCGTCCACGTCGACCTCGACGCCGCCGGCATTGCCGAGCGTCAGGACGAACGTGCGACCGCCTTCGAACGTGCGTCTCGTCCCCTTGCGGAAGAGCTCGGCCGCGATGACGCGCCCGTCGACGCTCACCTCGGTCCAGCAGTCGTCGCTGAACGTGAGGGTGAGGGTCCTGCCGGCGACCGGCGGGGCGCCGGGCTGCTGGGGCCTCTCGACGGCTGGCTCGATCAGGGGCTGCCCGGACGGCACGGGAACCACCGCCGATGCGATGGCCGGTGGGAGTCGGAGGGCGTCCGGGATCGGCGTTGCGGCCTCGGGCGCGACCTCGCTTCTGGCGACGGAACCCTCCGGCGCACCCGCTCTTCCCTTCAGGATGGCGGCGACACCGGTGAGGAGGGCGAGAACGAGCGCCACGGCAACGCCGAGGGCGGTGGTGTTCAGCGAGACGTTCTTTCGCGGTCGCGACAGCCGGATCCGATGAGAAGAAGAAGACGAGCCGACGCTGCTGGCAGACTCCTTCTCCCGGGCGGCCGACCATCCCTCGTGGACGTGGTTGAAAGCGGCCGCGGTCCTCTCGGCGTCGAGCCCGAGCTGACGGGCAAGCGCGAGGACGAAGCCTCTCGCAAAGACCCGCGAGGGAAGAAGCTCGAAGCGGCCCGCCTCGAGAGCCTCTATCTGGCGAACGGAGACCTTCGTCACATCCGCGAGCTGTTCGCGGGTGACCTCTCTGAGCTCACGTTCCCGACGCAGCTCTTCGCCGAATTCCTGGGGAGTCTCCACCGGCAACCGTTAACCCTCCGGGACACAAGACATTACATACTTCGGACGCGGCTGTCAATCAGCCCTTGACACCCGCCCCTCGAGTAGGGCGCGAGCGCAGGCGGCCAGGAGAGGGTGGGCGGAGGGGTCCACGGCCAGCCGCTCCCAGACAGGGCGCACCGAGGATGTCAGGAGCGAGAGGGCGACGGCTTTCGGGGTATTCGGCTGGAGCAGGACGGCCGTTCGCACCGCCGTTCGCGCCAGCCAGCGATCGTTCGACGCGAGATGGACGAGCTGACCTTCGTTCGGGTTCCGGACGAGAAGCCAGGCGGTCAGGTCCTCCTCGACGAGCCGGGGGTTGCCGAGAAGCGCGGCGAGGACGTCCACCTCCCCGCCGTCGAGGAGAGGTCCGACGAGAGCCCGGTCGGCAAGCCGGGCGAGGGCGGTCTTCTCCCCGAGCGAGAGCTTCGGCAGCTTCTCGATGATGCGCCGGTTCGCCGAGTACCGTACGGGGGCGGGGGTCCGGGCCTCGCGGCCCACGTCGACCAGGTCGCGCCAGGGGAGGTCATCCAGGAGGTGCAGCGCGTCGGCGCGCGGCGTGGCCGGGTGGAGGGCGACGGCCTTGCGCACCTCTCGACTCGAGAGGAGACCCGGCGCCGCCAGGACTTCGGCAACGACCGACTCGCCCGAGTACGGATGGCGAAGGCAGCGAAGGACGTCGGATTCGGAGAGGCGCGAGACGTTCTCGCGGACGAAGGCCGCGAGGGAAGCCCGATCGGCCCGCATCAGCACGGCCGTGAGCGACGCGCGATCCGCCGCGTCCGGACGCTCCCCGTTCACGGCTCCGATTATCGGCCCGTCGCGGCGGCGAGCCTCCTCACGAGCGCCGCCGCGGCGACGACCGGGTCCTCCCCCGCGGCCACCGCACCTTCCAGAGCGAGAACGACGGCGCTTCCCACCACGACGCCGTCGGCGATCCGTGCAACGGCCGCCACCTGCTCGGGCGTCGAGATCCCGAAGCCGACCGCCACGGGAAGCCGGCCCACGCCCGCCTTCACGCGCGTGACGAGGTCTTCGAGTCCCTCCGGAACGTCCGCGCGGACCCCGGTGACGCCGGGACGCGACACGACGTAGACGAAACCGCGGGACATGCGGCCGACGATCTTCACGCGGCGGGGCGGCGACGTGGGCGCGAGGAGGAAGACCGGGTCGAGACGCGTCGCGCGGAGGGTCGAGGCGAACTCCTGCCCCTCTTCCGGGGGAAGGTCGGTCACGAGGGCGCCGTCGACGCCCGCCTCCGCGGCGCGCGAGGCGAAGGCCGCTTCGCCCATCGCCAGGACGGGGTTCGCGTAGCCGAAGAGGACGACGGGAACGTCGAGCCCGCCGGAGCGGACGCGGGCAACGAGGTCGAGAACGTTCGCCAGGCTCGTCCCCGCCGCGAGCGCCCGTTCGCTCGCGCGCTGGATCGCGGGCCCGTCGGCGATCGGGTCGGAGAACGGGACGCCGAGCTCGATCACGTCGGCCCCCGCCTCCGCGAGCGCCGGGAGAAGCCTGCCGGTGACCTCGAGCGACGGGTCCCCCGCCTCGACGAAGACGACGAGCGCCGCGCGCCCTTCGCGCGCGGCCCGCGTGAACGCCCGTGCGATCCGCCCGCTCACGACGCCACCCCTTCGAGCCCTTCGAGCCGGGCCACGCTCGGGACGTCCTTGTCTCCGCGCCCGGAGAGACCGACGACGATGGTCGAACCGGGCCGTTTCGGCGCCTCGCGCAGCACCCACGCGACGGCGTGCGCCGTCTCGAGGGCGGGGATGATCCCCTCCTTCTCCGAGAGCGCGTGGAACGCGGCGAGCGCCTCGTCGTCGGTGACGCTCTCGTAGCGCGTCCGTCCGAGCGCGGCGAGGTTCGCGTGCTCCGGGCCGACGGCCGGGTAGTCGAGGCCGGCGGAGACGGAGTGCGTCGGGAGAATCTGTCCGTCTTCGTCGGCGAGGAGGAGCGTGCGCGTCCCGTGCAGGACGCCGACGCGCCCCGGACCGAAACGGGCCGCGTGCTCGCCGGGGGCGGAGGAGCGCCCGCCGGCCTCGACGCCGACGAGCTCGACCTGACGGTCCGGAAGGAACGCGTGGAAGAGGCCGATCGCGTTCGAGCCGCCGCCGACGCAGGCGACGAGGAGGTCAGGAAGCTTCCCTCCGAGGACCTTCCTGGCCTGGGCGCGGGTCTCGCGGCCGATGACGGCGTGGAAGTCCCGCACCATCCGCGGATAGGGGTGCGGGCCGAGGACCGAGCCGAGGACGTAGTGCGTGTCGCCGTAGTTCGCCACCCAGTCGCGCATCGCCTCGTTGATCGCGTCCTTCAGCGTCTTCGAGCCGGAGTCCACGGCGACGACCTTCGTTCCGAGGAGGCGCATCCGGTAGACGTTCAGCGCCTGCCGTTCGATGTCGACCGAACCCATGTAGACGACGCAGGGAAGGCCCATGAGCGCCGCCGCCGTCGCCGTCGCGACGCCGTGCTGGCCGGCACCGGTCTCGGCGATGACGCGGCGCTTGCCCATCCGCTTCGCCAGGAGCACCTGCCCGAGGGCGTTGTTGATCTTGTGCGCGCCGGTGTGAAGGAGGTCCTCGCGCTTGAGGAAGATCCTCGCCCCGAGCTCGGCCGAGAGGCGCCGCGCCTCGGTCAGCGGGGTCGGCCGCCCGGCGTACGTCGTCAGAAGACCGTGCAGCTCGCGCCGGAACGAGGCGTCGGCCCGCGCCTTCGCGTAGGCGAGGGTCAGCTCCTCGACCGGCGCCATGAGCGTCTCGGGGACGAACCGTCCTCCGAACTCGCCGAAGCGGCCTGCCGCGTCGGCCTCGGGAACCACGAACTTCTCAGCCACCGTTCTTCCCCTTTACCTGTCTCACTGCGGCGAGAAACGCCGCGAGCTTCGTCCTGTCCTTGATTCCGGCCGCGCTCTCGACGCCCGAGGCGACGTCGACGCCGGCCGGAGCGCATTCCGCGATCGCCTTCCCGACGTTCGCCGGCGTGAGCCCTCCCGCCACGAAGACCGTCCTCGTGGCCTGGAACCGCGAGAGGAGGCTCCAGTCCCAGGTCTCGCCGGTCCCGCCCGCGAGAGAGGCGTGCGCCGCGTCGAGGAGGAGAACGTCCGCCTCCCACGACGCGGCTTCCTCGAGCGAGTCCCTGCCGACCCTCACGGCCTGCCAGATCGGGACGGGGACGTCGAGGCCCGCGCGTCCGAGAAAGTCGTCGTGCCACTGCAGGGCGTCGGGCCGAACCTCGGCGACGAGCGCATGGGCCTCGGATACGGAGTTCTCAGCAACGACCGCCACGATGCCCTTCGCGAAGCGGCTCGCCTCGCACAGCGCCCGCGCACGCTCGACGCTCACGCGCCGAGGCGAGCGGGGCGAGAGGTTGAGGCCGATCCAGTCGGCGCCGAGCTCCTCGGCGGCGGCGAGGTCTTCCTCGCGCGTCACGCCGCAGACCTTCACCTCCGTCGTTCCCTCGCCCCGCAGCGCGCGGAGGGCCCGGGCCGGGTCGCCGGAGCGAAGGAGCGATTCGCCGACGAGGAACGCGCCAAAACCGGCCGCCGCGAGGCGCTCCACGTCCGCCGCGGCGTGGATGCCGCTTTCGGCGACGCGGACGACGCGGGAGGGCAGGCCACGCCCGAGCGCGACGATGCGGTCGAGGTCGACCCGGAACGTCCGGAGGTCCCGCGCGTTCAGCCCGACGATCTCCGCACCCGCGGCAAGCGCCCGTCCGACCTCCTCCTCGTCGTGCGCCTCGACGAGGACGGCGAGCCCGCGTTCCCGGGCCGCAGCGTGAAGCCGCACGAGGCGGGCGTCGTCGAGAGCCGCGACGATGAGGAGGACGGCGTCGGCCCCGAGCGACAGCGCGAGGTCGAGCTGGACCTCGTCGACGACGAAGTCCTTCATCAGGACCGGAAGACCCGAGATCCGCTTCACTTCCGGGAGCCACGCCAGGTCGCCGCCGAAGAAGTCGGGCTCGGTGACGACCGAGATGGCGGCCGCCCCGGCGCGACGGTAGGCCCGCGCGACCGCACGGATCGCCGAGCTCAGATCGTCGAGGCCGTCGGGGGGCCCGGAGGGCTGCCAAGAGCGGCCCCCGGTGAGCATCGTCCCGGCCGAGGGAGAACGATGCTTGATCTCGGCGATCACGCGAGGGCCGCCGGCGTGAAGAGCGGCGAGGAATCGCCTGCCATCGGACGGGATCGCCGCGGCGCCCTGCGGCGCCAGCTCCCCCGCGGCGAGCCGGCGCCGACGCGCCGCGAGGATCTCCGCGAGGATCGACGGGACGCTCACGCCGCCTCCTGCGAGATCGCCGCGAGCGCCGCGAGGGCCCGTCGCGCCGCGCCCGAGTCGATCGACGCGGCCGCTCGGGCCATCCCGTCGCCGAGGTCGAGAGCGACCCCGGAGACGAGGAGCGCGGCCGCGGCGTTCATCAGGATCGCGTCGCGGCGGGGCCCCTTCTCGCCTTCGAGAACGGCCCTGAGGATCCCGGCATTCGTCTCCGCGTTTCCACCCGCCATGTCGCGCGGGTCGCGCTCGGGGAGACCGAAGGTCGCCGCCGTCCACTCTTCGAGGCGCACCTCGCCGTAGAAGACCTCCGCCACGATGGTGAGGCCGTGAGGGAGGAGCTCGTCTCCCGCACCCGAGTTGGAGACGACGAGCGCGTGCTCGGCGCCGAGCGCCGCGAGGGCGTGCGCGAGGACCGGCACCCGGAGCGGCCGGTCGACGCCGACGAGCTGGCGCGTCACGCCGAGGGGGTTCGCGAGCGGGCCGGCGAGGTTGAAGGCCGTCCGGATCCCGAGCTCGCGCCGCATCGGTCCGACCGACTTCATCGCGGGGTGGTAGGCCGGAGCGAAGAGGAACGTCACGTTCGCCTCCGCGAGGGCGCGCGCGGCCACGGCCGGAGGCATGTCGATCCTCACGCCGAGGGCCGCGAGGACGTCGGCCGACCCGCTCGCGGAGGAGACGGCCCGGTTCCCGTGCTTTGCGACGGGGACGCCGGCCCCGGCGACGACGAACGCCGCCGTCGTCGAGACGTTGAACGTCCCCTGGCCGTCTCCGCCCGTTCCGCAGACGTCGACGGAGCGCTCCGCCAGTTCCGCAGGGACGGGGGCCCGCGCCGCCCGGGCGCGGAGCGCGTCGACGAACCCGGCGACCTCCGCGGCCGCCTCGCCCCTCCCCGCCATCGCGGCGAGCAGCGCCGCGGCCCTCACGGTCGAGAAGCCTTCTGTCAGCATCTCGTCGACGGCCAGGCGCGCCTCGTCCCTCTCCAGAGTCCGCCCGTCCATCACGCTCTTCAGCGCACGCTGCAGGTCGCTCACCCGACGCCCCGCTCGACGAAGTTCTTCAGGAGACGTTCCCCTTCGAGCGTCAGGATCGACTCGGGGTGGAACTGGACCCCCACGAGGGGCCTCGTGCGGTGCCGGAGTCCCATGACGAGCCCGTCGGAGGTCTCCGCCGTCACCTCGAGAGACTCCGGAACGCTCGCGCGGTCGACGACGAGGGAGTGGTAGCGCGTCGCGACGAACGGGTTGCCGAGGCCCGAATAGATCCCCGCTCCGTCGTGGCGGATCTCCGAGGTCTTTCCGTGCATGAGCACGGGCGCCCTCACGATCGAGGCGCCGAACACGTGTCCGATCGCCTGGTGCCCGAGGCAGACTCCGAGGAGCGGGACACCCTCGCTGCGACGGATGACCTCCTCGCTGATTCCGGCGTCTTCCGGGCGACCCGGACCGGGCGAGATGACGATCCGCGTTGCACCGAGCGCGAGTGCTTCTGCGGCCGTCATCGCGTCGTTGCGGACGACGCGGACGTCGCCGTGGAACGTCTGGAGGACCTGGACGAGGTTGTAGGTGAAGGAGTCGTAGTTGTCGACGACCAGGATCACGGTTCGTACTCCTTCGCCGCGTCGACGGCGCGCATGAGCGCCCACGCCTTGCTCTCGCACTCGTCCGCCTCGGCCTCGGGCCGCGAGTCGGCGACGATGCCCGCTCCTGCCTGGACGTGCAGGACGCCGTCCTTCACGACGGCCGTCCGGATGCCGATCGCCATGTCGAGGTGACCCGCGAAGTCGAGGTAGCCCACCGCTCCCCCGTAGGCGCCGCGCCGCACCGGCTCGAGGTCCTCGATGATCTCCATGGCCCGGATCTTCGGTGCTCCCGTGAGCGTCCCGGCGGGGAAGGTCGCCGCGAGGGCGTCGACGGCGTCCTTGCCTTCGGCGAGCTTCCCCGTCACGCGCGTGGCCAGGTGCATCACGTGGGAGAAGCGCTCCACGGTGAAGAAGTCGCGCACCCGGACGGAGCCGGGAGCGGCCACCCGACCGAGGTCGTTCCGCCCGAGGTCGACGAGCATCACGTGCTCGGCCCTCTCCTTCTCGTCGTTGAGCAGCTCGCGCGCCAGGGCGAGATCCTCTTCCTGCGTCGCGCCGCGGCGTCGCGTCCCGGCAAGGGGAATCGTCTCGACGTCGTCGTCTCCGGCCCGCACGAGCCGCTCGGGCGACGCGCCGAAGATCACGGCGTCGGGCGTCCGGAGGTAGTACTGGTACGGCGACGGGCTGACGCGCCGCAGGGCGCGGTAGATGGAGAAGGTGTCCCCGTCCACGGCCGCCGACCAGCGGCGCGAGAGGACGACCTGAAAGACGTCCCCGGCGCGGATGTGCTCCTTGGCCCGCTCGACACGGTCGACGTAGGCCTTTCGCGGGAGCGATTCCTCCCACGGACCCGCCAGCCGCGCAGGCTTTCCGCCGTGTGCCCGTCCCGCCTCGACGCGCGCCGCCAGCGTCGAGAGCCGCATCCTCACGGCAGTCTCCTCTCCGGGCCGCGCGTGGCCGAGGAAGAGGAGCCGGTGCCGCACGTGATCGAACGCGAGGACCGTCTCGAAAACGCCGAACCAGGCGTCCGGGAGTCCCACGGGGTCGGGATTCGTCGACGGGAGACGCTCGAGCCGCCTCACGGCGTCGTAGCCGGCGAATCCGACCGCCCCGCCCGTGAACGGCGGGAGGTCGTCGCCGAAGCCGTCGGAAGCCGGGAGCGCCCGGGCCTCGGACCTCACGACGCCGCGCAGCAGCTCGAAGGGGTCGCCGTCCGCCCCGCTGAACGACCGCTCCGGCGCCGTGCCGAGGAAGGACCACCGCGCGACACGCGCCCCGCCCTCGACCGACTCGAGGAGGAAGCACGGGTCGTCGCCGGCGAGGAGGGTCCGCATGACCGAGACCGGGGTCGTCAGGTCGGCGGGACGCTCGAGGACGACGAGCGTCCGGGCCTC
Organism: uncultured Holophagales bacterium; assembly: GCA_937927565.1. Taxonomy (GTDB): domain Bacteria; phylum Acidobacteriota; class Thermoanaerobaculia; order UBA5066; family UBA5066; genus UBA5066. The sequence goes on along the minus strand of CALBDV010000639.1, from coordinate 3,868 downwards.
TGGTTTCGCCATCATTTCTCCTCGGGGCGCGTCCCGCGCCTCTTCTGACGCCTCTCCGCGAGCTCCGCCGCGACTGCCCCGGGAGAGAGCCCGCGCGCGGCCATCAGGACGACGACGTGATACATCAGGTCTGCGATTTCCGCAGCCAGGCCCGCGTCGTCGCGCGTCACCGCCGCCAGGGCCGTCTCGACGCCCTCTTCCCCGACCTTCTGGGCGCACTTCTCCACGCCCTTCGCCAGGAGGCGGTTCGTGTAAGACCCCGGCTCCGGGTGGGCCTTGCGCGCCGCGACGACCTCGAAGAGGGGACCGAGACCGAAGGGGTCCCCGCCAAAGCCGGGGACGGCAGAGCTGCAGTCGGCTGCGTCCCCGGCCGCTCGGGCCGCCGGGGCGTCCACCATCATGCCCTCGCCCGGCCCTTCGACGGGGATCGCCGAGATCGGCGAGAAGCAGCTCCGGGCCCCCGTGTGACACGCGGGCCCGGCCGGCTCGACGTCGTAGAGGACGGCGTCGCGATCGCAGTCGAGAGAGACGCGAACGACTCGCTGGACGTTGCCCGACGTCTCCCCCTTCTTCCAGAGCTCCCGTCGCGAGCGGCTCCAGAAGTGGGAGGAGCGCGTCTCGACCGTGAGGGCCAGCGCCTCCTCGTTCGCCCAGGCGAGCGTCAGGACGGCTCCCGTCCTCTCGTCCCTCACGACGACCGGGACGAGGCCCCGCTCGTCGAAGGCGACCTCCTCGAGGCCGGCCGGGATCGCCGGGCGAACCGGGACGCCGGCTTTCGCGAGGGCGCGCTTGACCTGCCCGACCGTGTAGACCCTGTCGTGGAAGACCGATGCCGCCAGGACCGCGTCGGCCCCGCCCTCGAGGACCGCCGGGGCGAAGTGGGCGAGGTCGCCGGCGCCGCCCGACGCGACGATCGGGAGCGCCGTGGCCGACCGGGCTGCCTTCAGCATCGCGAGGTCGAAGCCGGCCAGCGTGCCGTCGGCGTCCATCGAGGTGAGGAGGATCTCCCCCGCGCCCCGCGCCGTCACCTCGCCCACCCACTCCGCGAGGCCGGTCGTCGTGATCCGCCGCCCGCCGTGGGTCGAGACGACGTACCGCTCCCCGTCCTTCTTCGCGTCGACAGCCACGACGACGCACTGCGAACCGAACCTCTCCGCCAGCCGCGTGACGAGGGCCGGATCGGCGACGGCGGCCGTGTTCACGGTGACGCGGTCGGCCCCGGCGGAAAGGAGCGCGGCCGCGTCCTCGACCGAGCGGACGCCGCCGCCGACGGTGAACGGAATCGAGAGGACGTCCGCCACGCGCGCGACGAGGCCGACGAGCGTTCCCCGTTCCTCGTGAGAGGCGGCGACGTCGAGGAAGCAGAGCTCGTCGGCCCCCTCGGCCTCGTAGCGGCGGGCCGCCTCCACCGGGTCACCGGCGTCGCGCAGGTTCTCGAACTTCAGCCCTTTCACGACGCGCCCTCCGGCGACGTCGAGGCACGGGATGACACGGACGGCGAGACTCACGAGGCCACCTCCTTCAGGGCGGCGCGCGCCGCGGCGAGCCGTGCGACGGTCGTCGCGCCGGAGTGAAGGGCACGGCCGAAGATCGCGCCCGCCGGGCCGCCCGCGAGCGCCGCGGCTGCCGGGCCGAGGTCCTCCTCGCCGCGCATTCCGCCCGAGGCGAGGACCTCGCCGGCGAAGGCAGCGCGAACGCCGGCGAGGAGGTCGAGGTTCGGGCCGGTCATCGCGCCGTCGCACGCGACGTCGGTGACCAGGAGAGCCGACACGCCCTGCGCGGCGAGGCGCCGGGCGACCTCCTCCGCGCCGCCCGCCCCGGCGTCCTCGGCCCAGCCGTGGATCGTGGGACGCCCCCGCTTGCAGTCGAGGGCGACGACGATCCGGGGACCGAGGTCCCTGACGAGCGCGGCGAAGAGCTCCGGCGCACGGAACGGGAGGCTCCCGAGGACGACGCGCGCGGCTCCCGCGGCGAGCGCGGCCTCGACCGCCGCCCGGTCTCGCAGCCCCCCCCCGACCTCGACCGGGACGGCCGAGGCCGCGACGATCTCGCTGATCGGGCCGGCGTTGTGGCCGGTCCCGAAGGCCGCGTCGAGGTCGACGACGTGGAGCCCGTCGGCCCCCTCCTCCGCAAAGCGGACGGCCACCTCGACGGCGCGCTCCGGGTAGACCGTCCGCTGCGACGGGTCGCCGTGGAGGAGACGGACGACCTTGCCACCCATCAGGTCGATCGCGGGCCAGAGTGCGATCACGCGGCCTCCGAGAGGAAGTTCTCGAGGATGCGCCGTCCCGCGGCCGACGACTTCTCGGGGTGGAACTGGCAGCCCCAGACGTTCGCCCGGCGGGCCGCCGCGACGAAGCGGCCGCCGTGGTCGCAGAAGGCGGCGACGTCGGCCGGGTCGGCCCCCTCCGGGCGGAAGGAGTGGACGAAGTAGACGTACGACCCACGCGGCAGGCCGGCGAGGAGCGGCCCGTCGGCAGCCCCGTCCGTCTCGAGCCGGTTCCACCCGACGTGCGGGACGCGGGCGCCGGGCGGGAAGGGGACGACGCGCCCGGAGAGGAGCCCGAGGCCTGGCGTCGTGCCGAACTCCTCGCTCGCCTCGAAGAGGAGCTGGAAGCCGAGGCAGAGGCCGAGGAGGCGCGCACCGCCGTCGAGCGCGGCACGCAGGCCCGCCTCGAGGCCCGAAGCCGCGAGCCTCTCGCGGGCCGGCGCGAAGGCGCCGACGCCGGGCAGGACGACGCGCGACGCGGCGGCGACCAGTCCCGGGTCGGAGGTCGTCACGACCTCGGCGCCGAGCCGCTCGAGCGCGCGGCGGACGGAGAAGACGTTGCCGACGCCGTAATCGAGGAGCACGACGCGCGTCATGCCGTGAGCGTCCCCTTCGTCGAGAGGACGGCCGCCTCCGACTGCGCGACGGCCTTCCGGAGGGCACGAGCGGTCGCCTTGAAGACGGCCTCGGCCGCGTGGTGCGCGTTCCGCCCGCGCAGGACGTCGACGTGCAGGTTCAGCTTCCCGCGGAAGGCGGCGGACTTCCAGAACTCCTCGACGAGGGCGAACGGAAAGTCGCGGGTGACGAACTGCAGCTCGGGCGTCGAAGGCGCCTCGAAGACGAGGTAGGGGCGCCCCGAGAGGTCGACGACGCTCCGCGCGAGCGCTTCGTCGAGCGGGACGTACGAGTGCCCGAAGCGGGCGATCCCGGCGCGGTCTCCGAGCGCCCGGTCGAGCGCCTCGCCGAGGGCGAGCCCCACGTCCTCGACGGTGTGGTGGGCGTCTATGTGGACGTCGCCCGAGGCCTCGACGGCGAGGTCGAACCGGGCGTGCTTCGCCACGGTCTCGAGCATGTGCGAGAGGAACCCGACCGGCGTCGCGATCCTCGCCTCGCCCGTGCCGTCCAGGTCGAGCGTCAGCGCGATGCTCGTCTCCTTCGTCGTCCGTCTCACCTCGGCTGTGCGTCTCACAGGACCTCCTTCAGGGTCGAGAGGAACAGGTCGTTCTCTACCGGCGTGCCGACCGTCACGCGGAGGGCGCCGGGGACGACCGCGGTCTGGTCGCGGACGAGGACCCCGCGGGCGCGCAGGCCGCGAAAGGCCCGGGCGCCGTCCCCGCCCGGCGGCACGAGGAAGAGGAAGTTGGAGCGCGACGGCGCGACCCGGGCTCCGAGCGCGCGGAGCGCCGCTGCGATCCGCTCGCGTTCGCGGGCGATCTCCCGGCAGCGCTCCCGGACCTCTGCGCGGCGTGCGAGGGCGCCGAGAGCGATCTCCTCTGCGCCGACGTCGACGCTGAACGGCAGGATCGCCTTGCCGATCTCCTCCACGACGTCGGGCCGCGCGGCGGCGTAGCCGACGCGGAGCCCCGCGATCGAGTACGC
>CALBDV010000638.1 GCA_937927565.1 uncultured Holophagales bacterium | reverse complement strand
CTCCGGCTCCTTCTCTCCGGACCGGAGCTTCCGGTTGAAGACGACGACGGAGTGGCCGACGAGCGTCCCGATGGCCGCCCCGGCCACGATGTCGGTCGGGAAGTGCTTGCCGCGCCGAACGCGCTCCCAGGCCGTCATCGAAGCCAACCCGTACGCCGCGGCCTTCACCCAGAACTGGTCGTACGACGTCGCGATCACCGATGCGACGGCGAACGCCTGAGTGGAGTGTCCCGAGGGAAACGAGCGCCCGTCGAACGGCTTGAACGAGTACGCGCCCTGCTCTTCCGTCGGCCGCTCGCGTCCGACCAGGGTGCCCATGACCGGGGTGATCATCCCGGTCGCGATCAGGCTGGCCGCAATACCGTCCAGGCAGACATTCTTCGCCTTCGAGTCCTTCCCGATGACCCCCGCCAGGTAGAACCCGCCGAGGAGCAGAAAGGAGCCTCCCCCGCCGAACTGGTCGTACACGTCGCCGACGAAGCCGTTGGACGGCCCGCGCTCGCGCGCGTAGTCGCTGATCGGCTCGTCCGCCACGGACATCGTGGCGAGCGCCGCCGTGGACCCCGCAAATACGAGCCACTCCCGTCCCTGCCAGTGGAACGGCGCCGACAGGACGTGCCCCGTGTCGAGGAGGAGCATCTTCGGGAACGACGGAGGGCGATACGGAGGCGCCGCTTGCGGCGGCCCTTCGGGCGGAGCTCCTTCGACGGTCTGTCCTTCGATCGCCGGAGCGGGCTCCTCGACGACGACCGTCCCGGCCCTGAGCCCGAAGGTCCCGGAAGGCAGGCTCGCGAGTTGCGCCTGGGCGAGCGACGCCGCCGTGCAGATGGCGGCGGCCAGGAACGTCGCGAGTACCGAAACTCTCCCTGGTCGACGGTCTCTCATGCTTTCGGACACCGCACGAACCGTGCCGCGTCGGTCATCCGAGCTTCCGGGCTGGAAGCGGCTCGGCGCTGGTGGCACCCTGAGCAGGTATCACGGGGTGTCGCCTGTATCGACTCGAGGTGACGGCCGTCACCTCGGCGCCCAGGAGCAGGATGAAGGACTCGTAGTAGACCCACAGGAGGACGACGACCAGCGAACCAGCGACCCCGAACTGCGACGCCGCGGTCGTCCGCGCGAGATAGAGGCCGATCAGCCACTTCCCGATCGAAAAGAGCAGCGACGTCACGACGGCGCCCAGGCCGACGTCCTTCCATTCGAGGTTTGCGTCCGGCAGGACCCGATAAATCAGGCCGAGAAGGACGGCGAGCACCAGGAACGACAGGATTTCGTTCGCGAGGGTCACGAACGCCACTCGAAGCGGAATCTCAGCGGAGAGAAGGTCCGTGAGCGCCATCAGGCTGGCACTGAGCACCAGCGAGACGAAGAGGAGGAACCCGACGCTCAGGACGAGGCCGAAGGAGATCAGCCTCTTCCTCAGGAGTGAGCGGAAGGCGGATCCCGGCCGCGGGGCCACCTCCCACACTCGGTTCAGGGCTTCCTGGAGCTGGATGAAGACGGCGGTGGCCCCAAGGACGAGCACCACGACTCCTGCGACGCCGAGAGAAGCCGTTCCCGGACCAGGACCGGCCGCCTTCTCGAGAAGCGCGGCCACGGCGCTCCCCGTCTCGGGACCCATGACACCCTGCAGCTGGCGAACGATCTCTCGTCGGGCCTGTCCTTCGGCGAAATAGCGTCTTGCCACCGAGAGGACCACGAGGAGCACCGGGGCCAGCGCGAACAGCGAGTAGAAGGCGAGAGCGGCGCTCTGGGTGTCGGTCGCGTGAAGAACGCACCGGCGAAGGGTCTCGCCCAGGAAGGCCAGGATCTCGCGAACGGCACGTCGCATCCGTCCTCCTTCCCCGCGCGCGGCCGTCAATCGGCGAACTCGCTCGACCAGGCCCTCTCCACGACCTCCTCCGGCCGGAGATCCTCCCTTCGCCGGTCCTGCGAGATCTCCGCTGCGATGCCCGCGGCCTGCTCCGCGCCCACACCGTGAGTCCGGCGCTCGTACTCCTCCTCGGCGCGCTCGTCGCCCTCCCTGAGGCTCGTGTCCGCGGGTCTCTCCTGCTCGCCGGGCAGGTCCACCCGCAGCTCCTCGACGAGCATCATCACGGTGGCGGCCACCGGAAGGGCCAGGAGCGCACCGAGGATGCCCATCAGAGTGCCTCCCGCCAGGAGCGCGAAGAGGACGACGGACGAAGGAAGGCGCAGCGCCCGGCCGTAGATGCGGGGAATCAGCACGCGGCTCTCGAACTCCTCGTACGCGGACATGGCGACAAGGACGACGACCACGATCACGGGCCCTCGCGGGAAGGCCGCGAGGACGGCAGGACCCACAGAGAGAAGGGGCCCGATGTAGGGCAGGACGTCCGCAAGGCCGGCGAACACCGCGAGGGCCAGGGCGTTCTCCACGCCGCAGGCCTTCAGGAGGACGAACGTGAAGACCGACATCAGGAGAGACGTGATCATCTGCCCGCGGATGTACGAGCCGACGATCGTCTCGAGGTTCATGACGATGCGGGAGAGGCGTATGTGACGCGAGCGGGGAACGACGGCGAAGAGCCCGCCCCGAAGGCGATCCCGGTCGATCATCATGTAGAGCGCGAGGAAGAGGGCGCTCAGCCCGTAAGCGACGACCTCGAACGCACGCATCGAGAAGGCGAAGGCCCTCGCTCCGACGGCGCTCGTCAGTGCGTCGGGTGCCAGGCCCCGAAGCCAGTTCCCGAGCGGGGCGGTGAGGTGAGACGTCTTCAGGTGGTCCGCGAGCTGCGCGCGCAACGCGGGCTCGTGCTCGAGAAGACCGGTGGCCTGGGTCACGAGGGCCGGGATCGTCAGAACTGCGACCAGGACGGCGAAGATGAAGAAGACGGTGAACACGATCGCAATGCCCAGGCCCCGTGCGACACGCTTCTCCTCCAGCCAGCGCACGGCCGGGCTCAACGTGCCGGCGACGACGAGCGCGGCGACGAGAGCGAGGAGAACCGGCCAGAGCCGGATCAGCAGCCAGAGACCGGCGGCAACGAGAAGGAACGCCACCATCGCTCTCGGCGCCACGTCGATGCGCACGGGACGCGGGGGCTCGCTCACCTCGCGGGGCCGCCCGTCTTCGCTCGGGGCGTTCGACCGGGCCTCGCCGGCTCCTGTCATCGGACTCACCGACGGCGATTCCGCAATCCCTTTGCCAGAGGCCCCGCCGCGGCGATCGGAACGACGAGACACTGGTCGGCGCGCACTGTCCTGAGCTACCTGGCACAGCCGCAGGGCACCGGGCGGGCCCGCGGAGTGGAAATCCTCCCATCCGGATTGAAGAAAGTGCCCGGCGGACCAGCTCGCCACGGCTCGGAGGTGGTACGGGGGACCGCGCGACTCAGAATCCGCGGCACGTGGCGGCGCGGCACGCAACGTGCGTCCTCGCCATGGGAGATTGGAACGTGCCGCCAGACAGTGGCTCATGTCGTGCGCTGAGAACCCCTGAATGCAGCCGCTCCTCCGCGCTCGGCGCCGGTGTCTGACGTCAGCCCGCCGGCAGAGCAGCGAGATACCCATGAAACTGAAACCAAGAGAACCGAAGAGACACGCTTCCGCCACGAGGGCCTCGCTGGAACACGTACTCGTAGAAAACGAGAAGATAGAGGCCTCCGTCGAGAAGGCTGCCGGTGACCTCTCGTTGGTCAATGACGTTCTGAAACAGGACGAGGTCCCCCTCGTGGTCATGCAGCAGGCTCTCGCCCGAAACGAAGATGTCGAGCGCGAGGTTTCGAAGGCTGCAGACGATCTGAAGCTGGTCAACGTCAGACTCGCCACCGAGACGGCTGATCGAATCCTCATCGAATCCGAGCTCGCCGACACGAGGACCGACCTGGCCGAGGTGCGCGACGATCTCCTGAACGCTCGAGTGAGAGAGAAGGCCGCTCAGGAAGCTGCGCTTCACGACCCGCTCTCCGGTCTCCCGAACAGGGCGTCCTTCGAGCAGAGTCTCGATCACGGGTTGATCCAGGCGACACGGCACGGCTGGAGGCTCGCCGTTCTGTTCATCGACATCGACAACTTCAAGAGCATCAACGACTCTTACGGCCACGGTCTGGGCGACCGGGTGCTGGTGACGATGGCGGCACGTCTCAGGTCGTTCTTTCGCGATGAAGACATCATCTGTCGCTGGGGAGGCGACGAATTCGTGTGTCTCCTGATGGAAGTCCAGCAGGACGACACCGTGGTCCGCCTCGCAAACCAGCTGTGCGAGCGGATTTCCGAACCCTGCGATTTCACCGAAGCGAGGTTGGTCATGGAACTCAGCATCGGTATTGCCGTGTTTCCAGAACATGGCGAGACGGCAGACGTTCTCATCAGGAACGCCGACACCGCGATGTATGAAGCCAAGGGAACGGAGAAACGGGTCGTGCTGTTTCGGGAGCTTGGTGAGCGGCCCGCGGACTGACCCATGGTTCGGGAAGCCCCGAAGGCTGGAGTTGCTTGAACGGGGGACAGCCAGGTGTCCCTTACAGCGCGACGATCTCCGCGACAGGCGGCGCCTTGCCCTACACGTTTGCGGTGACGTCCGGCACACGGCCTCCCGGCGCACCTGCCTTCACCCTCGCCCCCAATTCCGGCCTCCTCTCCGGAACGTCGACGACCTCCGGAACCGGGGTCTTCACGATCACCGCCACCGACGCCAACGGCTGCCCCGGAACGAGGGACTACGTGATGACGAGTGCAGAGAGCACTGGCATCCCCACGCTTTCGACGTGGGGTCTGCTCATCCTGATGGCGCTCATCGGGCTCGTTTCGACCTGGTACCTGAGGAGAGCCGGCTGACCTGATCGCCCGACACGGCGCCTGCTCCATGGGAGCCCTGCCTGCCTCACCCGGCCGGCAGGGCTTCCCTGCTTCCGGGGCACCCCGAAGACGAATGCGGCGGCGGGGTCCCGATCCGGGAGGTCCCCACCGCCGCGCGAGCC
>CALBDV010000637.1 GCA_937927565.1 uncultured Holophagales bacterium | reverse complement strand
TCCTGCCGTACCGCCCGAGCCGCGACGTGGACTTCGGAGTGAAGAGCGCGAAGGACCTGGACGACCTCGTGCGGCAGCTGGAGCGCCGCGGCCGCGTCGAGGTCCTCGATCGAAGTGCCGATACCGTGCACCTCCGATTCGACGGGATCGACGTCTCGGTCTTCGTCCTCGAGACGCTCCTCCCGTTCGTCGAAGACCAGCGCCTGAATGTCACGGGACTCCTCGGGACGAAGCTCCACGCGATTCTCGACCGCGGGACGCGCCGCGACTTCTTCGACCTCTACACGACGCTCCAGACGAACGGGCTCGGGATCGCCGAGTGCCTCTCGGCGATCCGCCGCGTCTTCCGGCAGGAGGTAAACGACGCGCTCCTCCTCCGCGCTCTCACCTGGTTTCAGGATGCGGAGCGAGAGGCGCCCCTGCCCGGCGAGGGTCCAAAGGACTGGGAGACGGTCAAGGACTTCTTCCGGGCGCGCGTCGGACACCTCCTCATCCCGCCGGGCCGGGTGCTCGAGATCCAGGCGAGGGTCGTCGACGTGGCGGAGGGCGGCCCGGCTACGGGCCGCCCTCGGCGCTCGCGCTGAGGGCGGTCCCGGGCGAAGAGGCCCGTGAACGATCCGTCGCGCCGTGAAACGGACGGTCAGCCCTCGATGGCGTCCGCGGGCTCGGAGCCCGAGTGCGGCCGGCCGAACCTCCGGTAGAGGACCGGCAGGACGATCATGTTGAGTGCGGTCGACGAGAGGAGGCCGCCGAGGATGACGACTCCCATCGGCGCCTGGATCTCGTTACCGGGGTGATCCCCGGCGACGACGAGCGGGATGAGGGCGAGGCCGGCGCAGAGGGCGGTCATCAGGATCGGCGAGAGCCGCTCGAGCGACCCGCGCTCGATCGCCTCGTCGAAGGAGACCTTCTCCCGGTGCATGAGGTGTTCGTAGTGCGACACCATCATGATTCCGTTGCGCGTCGCGATGCCGAAGAGCGTGATGAAGCCGACGAGCGAGGCGACGCTCAGGATGCCGCCGCCGAGCTTGACGGCGACGACGCCGCCGATGAGGGCGAGCGGCAGGTTGACCATGACGAGGAGTGCCGTCCGGGCGGAGCGGAAGGCGAGGAAGAGGAGGAGGAAGATCCCGGCGACGACGAAGAGAGAGAGGAGCCCGATCGTCCGCGTCGCCTCACCCTCGCTCTCGAACTGGCCGCCGTAGACGACGTAGTAGCCCGAGGGGAGCTTCACGTCGCGCGCCACGGCGGAACGGATGTCGGCGACGACGCTCCCGAGGTCGCGACCGCCGATGTTGGCCATGACGACGATGCGCCGCTGGGCGTTCTCGCGCATCACGCCGTTCGGTCCCGCGTCCTGGCGGATCGTGGCGAGCGCCCCGAGCGGGACCTTCGCGCCCGACGGCGTGTCGACGAGGGTCGCCCGGACGGCCTCCACGCTCTCGCGGTGCGAGTCCTCGTACCGGATCACGACGTCGTACGTCCGTTGGCTCTCGAGGACCTGCGTCACCTTACGACCCGCGTAGGCCGCCTCTATCGTCTCGGCGAGCTGGCCGGCCCGAAGGCCGTAGCGGGCGATCCGGTCCCGGTCGAAGGCGATGGTGAGCTGCGGGATGTCGACCTGCTGCTCGACGGAGAGGTCGGCGATCCCCTCGACCTTCTCCATCGAGCGGCGGATCTCCTCCGCGGTCGAGCGGAGCTGGGAGATGTCGTCGCCGAAGAGCTTGACGGCGATGTTCGCGCGCGTCCCCGAGAGCATGTGGTCGATCCGGTGGGAGAGCGGGCCGCCGATCTGGATGACCATGCCGGGGATCGTCGCGAGGTCGGCGCGGAGGGCCTTGAGGAACTCGTCCTTCGAGCGCTCCTTCAGCTCGAAGCGCGCGTCGATCTCGGCGGAGTTGACGTCCTGCGCGTGCTCGTCGAGCTCGGCCCGGCCGGTCCGCCGTGCCGTCGAGATCACCTCGGGCTGCGAGAGGAGGATCGTCTCGACGCGGCGCCCGAGCCGGTCCGACTCTTCGAGGGAGGTCCCCGGAAGGGTCACGGCGCTCAGCGTGAGCGCCCCCTCGTTGAACTCCGGCAGGAAGGTCCGACCGAGGAACGGGACGAGGAGGAGCGCGCCGAGGAGGAGGACGACGGACGCGGCCATGACGAGGTTGCCGTGCCGAAGGGCGGCCTTCAGCGAGGGGAGGTAGGCCTCCTTGAGCTTGCGGACGAGGAAGCTGTCGCCGTGCGCGAGCGTCTTCGCGTCACCCAGGAAGTAGCTGCAGAGCGCAGGCGTCACCGTGAGGGCGACGACGAGGGAGGCGAAGATCGCGACGAGGTAGGCGAGGCCGAGCGGGGCGAGGAGCCGTCCCTCGACGCCGGTGAGGAAGAAGAGCGGGACGAAGACGAGCATGACGATGAGCGTCGCGAAGACGATCGAGCCGCGGATCTCCGTCGACGCCGCATAGATGACCTCCCGCGCCGACTCCCGCTCCTCGGGGGGCCGGGCGCGGTTCTCGCGCAGGCGCCGGAAGACGTTCTCGACGTCGATGATCGCGTCGTCGACGAGGCTGCCGATCGCGATCGTGAGGCCCCCGAGGGTCATCGTGTTGAACGTCGCCCCCATCGCCTTCAGGACGAGGACGGCGACGATGAGCGAGACGGGGAGCGCCACGAGGGAGATGAGCGTCGTACGGGAATTGAAGAGGAAGAAGAAGAGGATGATCGCGACGAGGATCGCCCCGTCGCGAAGCGCGACCGAGACGTTCCGGACGGCGGAGCGGATGAAGTCGGCCTGACGGAAGAGCTTCCGCTCGATCGTCATCCCCGTCGGCAGCGTCCGCTGGATCTCGTCGAGGGCGCGGTCGACCTCGGCCGTCAGCGTGAGCGTGTTCGCGCCGGGTTGCTTGAGGACACCGAGGATGACGGCGGGCTTACCGTTCGCCGAGCCCTCGCCCCGCTTCAGCGCCGGGCCGATCTCGACCTTCGCGACGTGGCCGACGAGGACGGGGACGCCATTTCGCTGGGTGACGACGGTCTTCGCGACGTCCTCGTTCGTGGCGATGCGGCCGAGGCCGCGGATGAGCCACTCCTGCGGCCCGCGGACGAGGAACCCTCCGCTCGTGTTCTGGTTCGACTCCTCGAGGGCGCGGGCGACCTCCTCGAACGTGACACCCGAGGTCCGGAGCTTCTCCGGCTCGACGAGGACCTGGAACTGCTTGACGCCCCCGCCGATCGGGATGACCTGCGCGACGCCGGGGAGCGAGAGGAGCCGTTTGCGGACGACCCAGTCGCCCGCCTCGCGCAGCTCGAGCCCCGAATGGACGTCGCTCTCGAGGCCGAGGAAGAGGATCTCGCCCATGATCGAGGAGATCGGGGCGAGGGCCGGGGGCCCGACGCCGGGGGGAATCTGGGTCGCCACGAGCTGGAGCTTCTCGTTGACGATCTGCCGCGCGACGTAGATGTCGCGCCCCCACTCGAACTCGACCCAGACGACCGAGATGCCGATGCCCGAGGCCGAGCGGACGCGGCGGACCCCGGTCGCCCCGTTGATCGCCGACTCGATCGGGAACGTGACGAGCGTCTCGACCTCCTGCGGCGCGAGGCCGTGGGCTTCGGTCAGGATCGTGACCGTTGGCGCCGTGAGGTCGGGGAAGACGTCGACGGGCATCCGGAGCGCGGTGAACGCCCCGTAGACGGAGATCGCGATCGCCGCGACGACGACGAAGAGGCGGTTGAGGAGCGACCAGCGGATGAGGTGGTCCATCATGGCAGGGCGTCCCCGTCAGTGGACGTGGCCCGAGCTCGGGATCGAGCCCGAGGCCGCGGCCAGCTTGATTTCGTAGGCGCCCTTCGTCACGACGCGCTCTCCCGGGGCGAGCCCTGCGACGATCTGGACCCACCCCTTCCCCGGTGCGCCGAGCGTGAGGACACGCCTCTCGAAGGCCTCTCCGGACACGTGGACGAACGCGACCGGCTTGCCGCCGTCGTCGAGGACGGCCGAATCCGGGATCGTGAGAGCGCGGACGGACGGGCCTGCCGCGAGCCGGACCCGCGCGGCCTGCCCGACGCGGAGCCGACCGTCGGCGTTGGCGACCTCGAAGAGGACGGGGACCGTCCTCGTCGCCGGGTCGACGACGCGCCCGAACGAGACGAGACGGCCGGCGTCGCGGAGCGCGGCGTCTCCCTCGACGGTGAACCAGGCGGACTTCGTCCCCTCGAGACGGGAGAGGTCGGCCTCGTTCACGCGGGCCTCCAGCCAGACGCGCGTCGCGTCGACGACGCGGAAGAGGGCCTGCCCCTCCTCCACCATCTCGCCCGGGGCGGCCTCCACCGAGACGAGCGTGCCGTCGAGCGGCGAGCGGATCTCGAACCGGCCGGCGAGGCCGGAACCGGATTCGGATCCGGCAGAGGCGTCGTACTGCGCGACCCGCGCCGCGGCCGCCGAGGCCCGGGCGCGGGCGACGGCCGCGCGCGCTTGCGCGTCCTCGTGGGCTCTCTTCGAGATTGCCTCGGCCGCGAGGAGCCTCTCCGCGCGGGCGAGCTGGGAATCGGCCGCGACCCGCTCCGCCTCCGTGGCCCGCATCTCGGCCTCGAGGCTCGGGCGGTCGCTGCCGGCCGCGAGCCGCGGCGAGATCCAGCCGAGGAGCTGGCCCTTGCGGACCGCGGCTCCCGGGACGGGAGGCGTCTCGCCGAAGGCGACGCGCCCCGGCGCGGGGGCCGAGAGGCGCGCCTCTCGCCCCGCAACCGGGACGAGCGACCCGCTCGCTTCGACGGCGGCCTGGGCGTCGCGCTCGACGGCCGGGGCCGTCGCGAAGTCGGTCTTCCACTGCTGTTCCTTCAGGAATGCGATCTGGGCACCGGCCCCAGCTTCCTCTTCGGCTGCTGCCGCGGCGCGGGCGGCCGCCTCGTCGGCGAAGACCTGGCAAGCGCCGCCGTCCAGGCGGTCGGTCAGGCGCGACGAGCGGACCTCGACCTCGATCCTGCACTTCCCCGCCTTCGCCGGCGTCACGTTCGGCCGGAAGATCCCCGCCCGAGCGGCCTCCTTCGCCTCTCCGGTGACGACCCCGCCCGACTCCATCCGGAGTCGGAGCGTGACGACGCCCTCGGTGAGCGGCTGGAACGTCTCGAGCGCCGTCAGGTGAGCCGCCATGCGCGACTCGCGCCCGGCGACGAGCGGCTCGTATTCGAGGAAGAGCTCCGTCTTCGCTGTCCAGACGGTGAGCGGAACGGCGGGGAGCTCGTCGTGAGCCTCGTGGCTGGTCTTCGCGCAGGCGCCGGTCAGGAGCACGGCCGCGAGGGCCAGGGAAAGGGACTTTGGGAGGCTGCGGTCGTCGTTCATGGGTCCTCTCGTCACGGTCTCGT
>CALBDV010000636.1 GCA_937927565.1 uncultured Holophagales bacterium | reverse complement strand
CCGAAGCCCCTCTCCGCCATCACCGCGGCCCCGATCTGGCAGAGGCCGACCCCGTGCCCCCAGCCCGCGCCGGTGAGGACGAAATGGCCGGCCGCGTCGCGGTCGACGACGAAGGCCGAGCTGTAGAGGTGAGTGCGGGAGAGGGCGCGACGAATCTCCAGCTCCTTGCCGACGACGAGCGCTCCGTGCTCTCCCGTGATCCGAAGGCGGAAGATCCGACCCGAGGGGCCGCGCGCGAGCGGCTCGAGGGCGGTGATCGGTCCGAGGTCGACGCCGAGGCGCGCGCGGATCAGGTCGCCCAGCTCTTCGGCCGTGTACGAGACGGTCCATCGGAAGAAGTCGCGCGTCTCCTGGTCGAAGCCGGGAAGGATGCGGGCGAGCAGGACTGCGTCGGCCGTGTTGCAGAAGGCCGCCGGGCGCGTGCGGATGAAGGCGTCCAGGTCGCGGGGGACGGGTTCCGTCAGGCCATCGGGGAATGAGACGAGGTAGGGAACCTCCTGGTCGTCCCAGGCGGTCTGATAACGCTCGGTGAGGCCGCCGCAGCACTTGGAAAAGCGGGCGTCGACGATCGCGCCGCCGAAAAGGAGCATCTCGCCCGCGGTGGCGCCGACGGCGTCGGCCACGGCGGACGAGACGGCCTTCGTGATTCCCTGGTAGCGCTGGCAGTGGTCGTCGGCGCAAACCTCGAAGTCGGGGTGCGCTTCGCGGCCGTACCAGCGGACGATCTCTCCCGGCTCGTCCGGGCCGCACGGTGCGATGCCGGCCGCGGCCGGACCCTTCAGCCAGCTGCGCGAGATGACGGCGTGCGCCTTCAGGAGCTCGAGCGGGCACGTCGCGCTCATCTCCGAAGAGATGACGCTCGCGACGTACTCCTCGAGCGGCACGTCGTTGACGACCGTCAGACCCGCGGGGCGCCGCAGGATACGCAGGGCGCCGCGAAAGACCTGCCGCTCTTTCCTCTCCCAGTGGAAGCCGATGCCGATCGTCACCTCGTCGAGAGCGAAAGCAGACGCGTCCGGATCGACGGGTGTCAGGGTCGTCTCCGTGTCGAAGCGGCGCCGCCCCGGCGTGGTGCTGGCACCGGCCTGGTCGGTGAACTCCCCGAGCAGCTCGACCTCGACCGCCGGGAGGCCCTCCATCAGGCCGACCGCGACGTTCAGCAACGGTTCTCCAGCCGGGAAAGAACGTCCCGGAACTGGTCCCCGGGAATCGTCACCTCGCTGTAGACGGCCACCACGTCCTCGCCCGAGAGGCGCTCGAAGTCCCGCTCGAACGGCGCCACGAGGATCCCCGACATGTCGATCGAGGCCGGGCTCACTGCCAGCTCGCCGGTGTGGAAGGCGTGGGGCCGGTGCTTGCCCCGCGGAAAGAGGACCAGCGAGAAGCCGGACTCCGGCTCCGCCCAGACCGCGACGTTGCACAACGGCTCGGGCTCCCCGCCCGTTACGGAAGCGAGGGCTGCGATCGCCCTTTCCGTCTCACCGAGAACGCGCGACCGGTCCGGCCCGCGGAAGAGCAGTGCCCGCATCCCCCGGGCCTCGAGCGCCGGCCCCGCCGTGCCGGCCGCCTCCCGGACGATCGGGAGGCCGTCCCGCGAGCCGGCCTGCAGGTGCAGGTGGTCGGGCGCCGACGCCCCGCACTGCGGACCGTTGTAGACGACGAACGAGCCCGGGAGCGCCGCCGCGAGGTCGAGCATCGTGCCGACCTGCCCTTCGATCCGCTGCGGGCGGTGCTCGCGGTGGACCACGGTGAGGTGTCGCTCGACGATGGGGAACGGGTTACAGAGGAATGTGAAGTCGTCGCCCCACGGAAGGCCCCGCTGCTCCGGCGGAAGGTTCTCGGCGCAGAGAAAGCAGGGACGCCTCGCGATCGACGCGCGGTCCACCGCCGCTGTCGTGCTCGCGACGCGGTGCGGGATGTGGCGCAGGAGGACTTCGGACCCGTCCGCGATGAGGGGACGCGTGTGGGCGTCGGCGAGTCCGGCCACGCCCTTCTGCAGGAGCGGCCACTCCTCGAGCTGCCGCCGGAAGAGCTCCTCGACGTCCCGCGTCCGTTCGACCTTCAGGGCCGGCCTCCCAGCGCCCGCTGCCGCGCTGCGATCTCCATCGTTCGGAGCCAGTCCTTGTAGGCGTCGTAGCGATTCTGCGTCTCCAGCGGGAGGGCGCTGTCCGAGTTCCCTTCCCACCTGCGGCAGAGGTAGACCGATTCGTAGATGCGGCCGATCTCGTACTCGCGGCTCATACGGAGGGCGACGGCGTAGTCCTCGCCGTAGCTGACGTTCGGGAAACCGACGCGCCTGAGGACGGTGGTGTCGAAGGCGCGCGGCGCACCGAAACCGTTCACGCGAAGGGCGTTGTTCCGGCCGTTCTCGCGCGTCCACTCGCGGTGGTCGACGAGGCCGGGAG
>CALBDV010000635.1 GCA_937927565.1 uncultured Holophagales bacterium | reverse complement strand
AAGCCCGAGAGGGCCGTGCCGGCGAGAACGAGGCCGGGGACGAGGCGCAGGAGAAGCGGCCGGCCGGGCATTGCCAGCCGGGCCAGCAAGAGCGCCGAGAGGACCGCCAGGGCCGGGTAGACCGGGAACAGGTACCGGATGGACTTCACGAGGGCCGTGCCGTGGTAGGCGAAGAGGATGGCGACGTGAAGGAGGAGGGGCGCCAGGGTCCAGCTGGAGCGCCGGCGAAGCCCGGCCACCGCCCACGCGACGCTCACGAGCGCGGTGAGCCCGAATAACGGACCCGCTCCCCAGCGGACGAAGTTCTCGACCGGAAAGAGGATCGACCGCTCGGCCCACTGGAGGGCCGGCGGAAACCCGGCGAAGCTGCTGGAGAGGTTCGCGAGGTTCTTCAGGTCGGCGAGGTACCGGGGATCGAGGCGGAACGAGAACGGACTCGGCCCGAGGAAGACGTACGGGAGGGCGCATCGGACCGCGGCCGCCACGCCGAGAAGCGCGAGCCCCAGGCCGGTGGTGCTGCCCAGCCACTCCTTCCAGCGGAAGGCACCCGCGCCCGGCCCTGCCTCGCGGGCGCCCGTGGCGCGCAGGAGCGCCGCGAGGCCCAGCGGCCCGAGCAGGGAGAGCGCCGTCACCTTGCACGCGACGGCGAGCCCGAGAGCGAGCCCGGTCGCCAGGTCCTGGACCTGCGTCGACCGTCCCTGCGCCATCCGGACGCAGCCCAGGAGCGTCAACGTCGACAAGGCGGCCAGGAACGTCTCGACCGTCCAGAAGTGGGAGCTCTGGATGGCGAGCGGCGAGAAAGCGAAGAGCCCGCTCGCGACGAGGGCGGGGCCGCGCCCCGTGAACCGGCGGGCGACCCGGTAGACGAGCCAGACCGTGAGCAGGTCGAAGAGCCCGGAAAGGGCCCGGCCGACCTTGTAGGCCCCTCCGTAGCCGGGCATCGCGACGGCGTGGGCGACGGCCTTCGTCAGGAACAGGGGGAACGTCCCGTAGACGAAGGAGCCTTCGCCCTGGTTGTACGGGTTCAGCGGCGAGCGGGCGGAGTTGAAGTACTCGGCCACGCTTCCGGGGGCCTTGATCTTGTCCTCCACCATCGAGATGAACCGCTCGTCGGGATGGAGGTGTTGCCCGTCGTCCCAGTCGAGGCCGCGGAACCTGAGAAAGGCCGCGAGCAGGAGCAGCCCCGCGAAGAGAAAGCGGACCTGACGAGAAGAGAGCCCCTCGTGGGGGCCCGAAAGGAGGCGTGCGCCGAAACGGCTCAAGGTTCTATAGTCTAGCTCGATGATTCGGACGCTGCGCGCCGCCGTCTGCCCGCACACGGGCGCGGCGATGGAGGCTCGATGAAGGTCCTGATCACGGGGGGCGCCGGGTTCATCGGCATCAACGCCGCGAAGCGCTTCGTCGAGCGCGGAGACGACGTCACGCTCTACGACAACCTCTGCCGCCCCGGGGTTCGCGGAAACGTCGAGTGGCTCTCGCAGCTCCTGGGACCCGGCTCGTTCCGGCTGATCGAAGCCGACGTCCGCGACGCGGGCCGCCTGGCCGCCGCCGCGGTCGGCACGGATGTCCTCGTCCACCTCGCGGGGCAGGTCGCGGTGACGACGTCGGTCCTCGATCCGCGGAGCGACTTCGAGACGAACGCGCTCGGTACGTTCAATGCCCTCGAGGCCGCCCGACGGTCGGGCAGCAACCCGATCTTCCTCTTCGCCTCGACGAACAAGGTCTACGGGGAGCTGGACGAGATCGTCGTCGAGGAAGAGCCGACCCGCTACCGGTTCCGCGACCTTCCGCACGGCGTTCCGGAGACCCAGCCGCTCGACTTCCACTCGCCCTACGGCTGCTCGAAAGGGGCGGGCGACCAGTACGTCCACGACTTCGCCCGCATCTACGGCCTCCGGACCGTCGTCTTCCGGCAGTCCGCGATCTACGGCCCCCGGCAGCTCGGCGTCGAGGACCAGGGCTGGCTCGCCTGGTTCCTCATCGCTTCGGTCTGCGAGCGCCCCATCACGATCTACGGGAACGGGAAGCAGGTGCGCGACGTCCTCTGGGTCGACGACCTCGTCGACCTCTACCTGGCCGCCGTCGAGAAGATCGACGTGGCCGCCGGCGAGGTGTTCAACGTCGGCGGAGGGCCGGAGCGGACGATCTCCGTCTGGTCCGAGTTCGGCCCGATGCTCGAGTCGCACCTCGGCCGAAAAGTGCCGGTCGCCTCCGCGGGGTGGAGGCCCGGCGACCAGAAGATCTTCGTTTCGGACTGCCGGAAGGCCGAGAGGCTTCTGGGATGGACGCCACGCACGAGCGTCGACGAAGGGATCCGCATCCTCCACGAGTGGGTCGCCGGGAACCGGGCGCTCTTCGGGTAGCGCGGCCTTGAGAGTCCTGGTCGCGCTGACCTACTACCGGCCGCACACGAGCGGCCTCACGATCTACGCCGAGCGACTTGCCCGTTCTCTCGCCGCCCGCGGGCATTCCGTGACGGTCCTGACCTCTCGATTCGATCCGTCCCTGCCCCTGCGCGAGGAGCGCGAGGGAGTGACGATCGTCCGGGTCCCCGTCGCGTTCCGGGTCAGCAAGGGCGTGATCATGCCGACGTTCGGCTTCGTCGCGAACCGGCTCGTGAAGGGGCACGACGTCCTCAGCCTCCACCTCCCGCAGCTCGACGCGAGCGGCCTCGCCCTCCGCGGACGCCTCTTCGGCAAACCCGTCGTCGTCACGTACCACTGCGACCTCACCCTCCCCGCGACGCCGTTCAACCACCTCGTGAACCGCGTCGTCGTCTGGAGCGATCGGGCCACCGGGACGCTGTCGGACGCGATCGTCGCCTACACCGACGACTACGCGAAGCACTCCCGCTTCCTCTCCCGGTATCTCGACAAGGTCCGCGTCATACCGCCTCCCGTCGAGGTCGCCACGCCCCGGCCCGGCGATCTGGAGGCCTTCCGCGCCAGGTGGAACCCCGGGAACGCCCCCGTGATCGGAATGGCGGCCCGCCTCGCGACGGAGAAAGGGGTCGAGGTGCTCCTCGAGGCCCTTCCCGCCGTCCACGCTCGGTTCCCCCACGCCCACGTCCTCTTCGCCGGGCAGCACGAGAACGTCCTGGGCGAGGACGCCTACCGGCAGAGGCTCCGTCCCCTGCTCGAGAGGGAAGGGGCCCGCTGGTCGTTCCTCGGCGTCCTCGACCCCTACGAGATGTCGCTCTTCTTCTCGGCCCTCGACGTCCTCGTCGTCCCGAGCCTCAACTCCACGGAGTCGTTCGGCCTCGTCCAGGTGGAGGCGATGCTGCGAGGGACGCCTTCGATCGCGAGCGACCTCCCGGGCGTGAGGCAGCCCGTCCGGATGACGGGGATGGGCGAGGTCAGTCCCATCGGTGACTCCGCCGCGCTCGCGGAATCCCTCGTCCGGATCCTCTCGAACCGCGCCTCCTACGTCCGGCCCGTGTCCGAGATCGAGGCCCTCTTCAGCAGCGCGCGGACGGCCGGACAGTACGAGCGGCTCTTCGAGGAGCTCCGGTCCCGCAAGGAGACCGGAGCGAAAGGATGAACCGATCCGCAGCACGGGAGCTCCTCTGGGAGAACCTCCGCGAGATCCCCGCCTTCCGGGCGCTCATCCGCACGATCGAGGGCCGCCTCCTCCTCGAGCACGGGCCCCTCCCCCGGCCCCTCCTCGACATCGGGTGCGGAGACGGTCACTTCGCACAGGTCGTCCTCGGGTCCGTCGACGTGGGGCTCGACCTCGACGTGCCGAAGCTCCTCCAGTCGGTCCATCGCCACGTCTACCGGCACCTCGACGCCGGGAGCGCGACCCGGCTGCCCTATCGCGACGGCGCCTTCCGGTCGGTCCTGGCGAACTGCGCCCTCGAGCACATGCCCGACCTCGACGCGGTCCTGCGGGAGGTCCGGCGCGTCCTCGAGCCCGGAGGCTCCTTCGCCTTCACGGTCCCGAACGACGTCCACAACGGGAATCTCTCCGTCGCGAGGCTCCTCGACCGCGTCGGCCTCCGCCGCGCCGCCGCCGCCTACCGCGAGTGGTTCCGGAAGATCCAGGTCCACTTCCACATGTACTCGCCCGAGGAGTGGGGCCGGCGCGTCGAAGCCGCCGGGTTCCGCGTCCTCGTCCGAAAGGACTACCTCTCTCCCCGGGCCACCGTCCTCCTCGAGCTGGGCCACTACGCGGGGTGGCACAACGTGCTCGCGAAGGCCCTCCTCGGGCGCTGGGTCGCGATTCCCTGGCGTCCGCTCTACGCC
>CALBDV010000634.1 GCA_937927565.1 uncultured Holophagales bacterium | reverse complement strand
ACGCGAAAGTGCCGGACCTCGAGCGCAAGGGGATCGAAGAGATCGCGGTCTGGAAATAGGTGGGGCGCCGGAGGATCCGGTGCTTCGAGGCCTTCCTGAGGTCCGACCCTCCCCCCGTCCTCACGCCAGGTATATATACCTGGCGTCGAGGATGACGGACGGCTTGTCCTTCCGATCTCGAGGCGGCGCCTCCCGGAGGAGGAACTCGATCGGGCTGTCCCGCTCCGGAGCTCGTCCGCGGCCCACTTCTCGATCTCGGCGAAGAGGGCGGGGTCGATCCGGAGGTAACCTCCAGAGTCGGACGGCCGAACCCAGGCCGCTACACTCGATCGACGATCTCTCACAGGGCACCCTGTGAGTGGTGGCCTGGCGGAAGAGCAGAGGACGGCGGAATGGACTCGACGCAGCTTTCTTGGATCGCGAACTACATCTGGGGAATCGCGGACGATGTCCTGCGCGACCTCTACGTCCGGGGCAAGTACCGCGACGTCATCCTCCCGATGACCGTCCTGCGGCGGCTCGACACCCTCCTCGAGCCGACGAAGAGGGCCGTCCTCGAGATGAAGACCTCCCTCGACACCGCCGGCATCGTCCACCAGGACCAGGCGCTCCGGCAGGCGGCCGGCCAAGCCTTCTACAACACCTCGCCCTTCACGCTTCGCGACCTGCGCTCCCGCGCCAGCCAGCAGCAGCTGAAGGCCGACTTCGAGGCCTACCTCGACGGCTTCTCCCCGAACGTCCAGGACATCCTCGAGAAGTTCGAGTTCCGAAACCAGATCCCGCGGCTCTCGAAAGCCGACGCCCTCGGGACCCTCATCGAGAAGCTCCTGTCGCCCGACGTCAACCTCGGCCCGAACCCCGTCCTGAAAGCCGACGGCACCCTTCGCCACCCGGGCCTCGACAACCACGCGATGGGGACGATCTTCGAGGAGCTCGTCCGCCGCTTCAACGAGGAGAACAACGAGGAAGCGGGTGAGCACTGGACGCCGCGCGACGCCGTCAAGCTGATGGCGAACCTGATCTTCCTCCCCGTCGCGGACCGGATCGAATCGGGCACCTACCTCCTCTACGACGGCGCCTGCGGCACGGGCGGGATGCTGACGGTTGCCGAGGAGACGCTCAAGGAGCTCGCCAAGGCGCGCGGCAAGGCCGTGGCGACCCACCTCTTCGGCCAGGAGATCAACTCCGAGACCTACGCCATCGCCAAGGCCGACCTCCTTCTCAAGGGCGAAGGCGAGGCGGCCGACAACATCGTCGGCGGCCCGGAGCACTCCACCCTCTCGGCCGACGCCTTCCCCTCGCGCGAATTCGACTTCATGCTCTCGAACCCGCCCTACGGGAAGAGCTGGAAGAGCGACCTCGAGCGGATGGGGGGCAAAGAGGGAATCCGCGACCCGCGCTTCGTCATCTCGCACGCCGGCGACCCGGAGTACTCGCTCCTCACCCGCTCCAGCGACGGCCAGATGCTCTTCCTCGCGAACATGCTCAGCAAGATGAAGCACGGGACGCCGCTCGGGAGCCGGATCGCCGAGGTCCACAACGGCTCGTCCCTCTTCACGGGCGACGCCGGCCAGGGGGAAAGCAACATCCGCCGCTGGATCATCGAGAACGACTGGCTCGAGGCAATCGTCGCGCTGCCCCTGAACATGTTCTACAACACCGGCATCGCGACCTATGTCTGGGTCCTGACGAACCGCAAGCCCGACCACCGCCGTGGGAAGGTCCAGCTCATCGACGCGACGAGCTGGTCCAAGCCGCTCCGGAAGAACCTCGGAAAGAAGAACTGCGAGCTCTCGCCGGAGGACATCCGGACGATCTGCGACACCTTCCTCGCCTTCGAGGAGACGGAGCAGTCGAAGGTCTTCCCGAACGAGGCGTTCGGCTACTGGAAGGTCACCGTCGAGCGTCCGCTCCGGCTCGAAGGCGTCGACCCCGACCGGATCTACACCCCGAAGGAGCTGAAGGCGCTGAAGGAGTCGACCCCGCGCTCCGAGAACGCGCCCCCGGTCCTCCGAAGGGCCCACAAGGTAGGGAAGACCTCACCGGACCCCCTCCTCGGCCTCTTCCCGGCGACCGTGGGCGGAAAGCCGGCGATCGTCGAGTACGAGTCGGATCCCGACCTCCGCGACACCGAGCAGATCCCGCTCCTCGAGGAGGGTGGCATCGAGGCCTTCCTTCGCCGCGAGGTTCTTCCTCACGCCGCCGACGCCTGGTACGACCCGTCGAGCGTGAAGACCGGCTACGAGGTCAGCTTCACCCGCTACTTCTACAAGCCGCAGCCGCTCCGTACTCTCGAGGAGATCCGCGCCGACATCCTCGCCGTGACGAAGGAGACCGAGGGGCTCCTCGAGTCGATCCTCGGAAAGGGCCTCTGAGCCATGTCGACGCAGCGCTACTCCGTCACCCCTCACCCCATCGAGACCCTCCTCACCTGGGTCAAGTCGGGCGAGATCGCCATCCCCGAGATCCAGCGCCCGTTCGTCTGGGACGCGACGAAGGTGAGGAACCTCCTCGACTCCCTCTACCAGGGCTACCCGGTCGGCTACCTCATCGCCTGGCGTAACCCGACCATCAAGCTCAAGGACGGAGCGGCGTCGGCCGGCAAGCGGATCCTCATCGACGGCCAGCAGCGCGTCACGGCCCTCATGGCAGCGCTCCTCGGGCGGGAGGTCCTGACGAAGGACTACGAGACCGTCAGGATCCGGATCGCCTTTCACCCGCTCGAGGAGAAGTTCGAGGTCGCGAACCCCGCCATCCGGAAGGACGCCGCCTGGATCGAAGACGTGGCGATGGTCTTCGCGCCGGAGTCGGACCTCATCGAGCTGACCGAGGGGTACATCGAGAAGAACCCCGACGCCGACCGCAAGAAGGTCGGGAAGGTCCTCCAGAAGCTCACGAAGATCGTCAACAACCACGTCGGCATCATCGAGCTGGCCGAGGACCTCGACATCGAGAC
>CALBDV010000633.1 GCA_937927565.1 uncultured Holophagales bacterium | reverse complement strand
GGTACCCCATAGTTCTTGCCCTTGTACTCGAAAGCCTTCAGTGCCGCAGGGGAGAAGGTCTTGCCCCACTCCGTGGTGGGACCGACCACGCTGGTCAAGTCCGTGGCCAGGCCGCCACGGATGAACTTGTTGGCGAAGTCGCCGGCCCAGGAAAAGTAGACGTCAGGCAGGCTCTTGGACGCCGAAAGCACCCGGATCTTGTCCTTGTACGGCTGGTCGCCGACCTGCTGGAGGTCGACCTTCACGCCAGGATTGGCGCTCTCGTACGCCCTGGCCATATCGACGAAGAAGGGGGCGTACTTGGGGTCGGCGAACTTGGTGATGACGCTGAGCGTGCCGCTCTTGGCCGTCGGGCTTGCCAGGTCCTGAGAGCCCGCGCTCTGGGCGGAGCCGCTGGTACCGGGGGTGCTGCATGCGGCGAGGAGAACCGCGGCTGCGGCTGCGGTGAACAGGGCACTCTTACGAGTCGTGCGTTTCATTAGGGATCCGATCTGCGAGGTGGGTTGGGACGGTTTCGAACTGGGCGTCGATTGTCGAGGGGTGGCCGAAGGCGCCGAAGGTGGCGCAGCTCGCGGTGCCGTACGCGGTGGCGGCGCTAAGCAACATTCGGATGTCCTCCCGCTGGGCCAGGCCGACCAGCAGCCGGGCTATGAAGGCATCTCCTGCTCCAAGGGTGTCAAGAACTTCCAGCTCCGGGGCCGGGGAGTACGTCAGATCTTCCTGCAGTACCATCGCGCCGGCCGCTCCCAAGGTGACGACCGCAGTCTCGGGCCCAAGGGCTCGTAGACGCTCGATCTGTCGCTTGGCCAGTGCTAGATCGCCGCTGGGAGCGGACCAGATCGCAACGGATGCCGAGGGCGCGTACTGCTGCACGTACTCCCACGGCCGCTCAGAGAAGTCGAAGGACAACCGCGAGGTGGCGCGTGCCAGCTGGCCGAGCTGGCCTTCGATGTTGGAGCACTCGCCAGTGTGAACGACGTCGTAGGTTGACGCTGCCGCCAGGTCGTCCGGGGTCAGCTCGAACACGGAGACACCCGCATTGGCCTGGCCGAAGACGCGGTTGCCGTCGACGACGTGAATCTCCGCCGCCGCGTTAGGCCCGTCCACGATGCGGGTTAGTGAGGTGTCCACCGCCTCGGAGCGAAGTGCGCGCAGCACGATTTCGCCGGCGCGGTCGGTACCCACGGCTCCGAGGTAGGCCGCCTGCGCACCCAGCCGCTGCGCGTGCACAGCGACGTTGACCGCGTTCCCGCCCGGGTACATCACCCCCCGCTCGGGGTAGACGTCGACGACGTTGTCGCCGACGGCAAGCAGGCGAGGCCGGGCGCCCTGTGGGCTACCGGGCGGGGATACTTCTGCATTCGATGTCATGGCGGGGCCTCAGTACGCGAGGCGCTTATAGTAGCGCCGGGTGGTGAGAGGGTGGTCACGTTTGACCTCGAGGTGGGCGCTGACCCGCTCGAGCACCGTGGCCAGGAGCACTGGTGACAGAAGCGACCGCACCTCACTAGTGACACCGGGCAGGTCGAACTCGGCGGTGTCGAGCACGAGCACCGAGTCCGTCACCGTGGGAACGAACTTCTCCACGCGCTGCACCAGGGGCCGGGTACCGTCCTCGCCCTTGAACAGGATGACGCTGACGCCCTTCTCGACGAGTTCAAGCGTGCCGTGGAAGAAGTCGGAGGCGTGCACGGGTCGGGTGCGGATCCACTGCATCTCCTCCAGGATGCACATGCCGTAGTACCAGGCTTCTGGCCAGGTGTTGCCTGCGCCGGTGATGATGTGGAAATCGGCCTCCGCGATGTGGTCGGCCACGCTGCTCGCCCGGCTCTCGAAGGAGCGCTTCACCTCGAGAAGCAGGTTCGGCAGCTTCGTCAGCTGTTCCACGGTCTCGACGTAGGAAGTGCTCTCCCCACGGTGGTGCAGCACCGAAAGAGCCACCAGCAAAGACTGGAGGTAGAAGGACTCGCACGATGTGTCGTCCTCGGCGAAGTTGAGGAAGTTGTCATCCGCGAGGTCGGCGAGCGGGGTGTCGGCGTGACCGGTGAGAGTCACGACCTTCGCCCCGCGATCCTGGCAGTAACTCAGGGCCTTGACGCTTTCCTTCGTGGTCCCGGACAGGGACGGGATGACCACGATCGACTGCGGTCCGAGATGTACCGACCCC